>NZ_QROQ01000040.1:0-11546 GCF_003475115.1 Collinsella sp. AF37-9
TGCAAAGACGAGCGTCGGTAAGACACGCCGAGGTCGCCGCGGACGGGTTGATATAGGGAGAGGGCCTGACCCCATATCGTTGGGGCCAGGCTCGATTTTGCCTCTTGACAATGTCCTGCTCATATTAAAAGGAAGCGGACACACTTATTATCCTATAAGCCTCGCAACCAAGCATGCAACCACTATCGAAATAAGGCTACAAGTCATCCCCATGCCTTACAGCCCATGTTAAACAATATCACGGCTGAACGCTTGTACAGCAAAGACCCGGCATGATAACCGGGTCTTCAAAAACTCTTTTGGTGCTCCATGGCGGATTCGAACCGTCGACCTTGGGATTAGAAGTCCCCTGCTCTATCCAACTGAGCTAATGGAGCATAATGTCGCGCGTCCAAGCGGGCACAAGTTCACACGGCGCATAAATTATAACCTACTTGAACTGGTCGTGGTATGCCTTGCAGACCTCATCCACGGGGCCATCCATACGCAGGTCGCCCTTCTCGATCCATACAGCACGCTGGCAAATACGCTCAACCTGTTCCATGGAGTGAGAAACGAATAAGACCGTAACGTCGCCACTTTCGATAAAGTGCTGAATACGGCGCTCGCACTTCTGCTGGAAAAAGACATCACCGACAGAAAGCGTCTCATCAACGATCAGAATATCCGGCTCGGTAATCGTAGCGATAGCAAATGCAATGCGCGCAACCATACCCGAAGAGAAATTCTTCAGGGGCATGTCGACAAAATCTTTGAGCTCAGCGAACTCGATAATCTCGTCAAAGCTAGCGTCAATAAACTCCTTGGTATATCCAAGCAGCGCACCGTTAAGGTAAATATTCTCACGAGCGGTAAGCTCGGGATCGAAACCAGCACCAAGCTCAATCAGCGGCGCAATATTGCCGTGAACCTTAACCTCACCTTCGCTGGGCTCCAAAACGCCAGCGATGATCTTAAGCATCGTAGACTTGCCGGAACCGTTAGTTCCAACAAGGCCAACGACCTCGCCGCGATGCACATCAAACGAAATATGCTTAAGCGCACGGAATTCCTCAAAGAACAGCTCGTGCTTTGCGAGCTTAATAAAGTACTCCTTGAGGTTTGTAAGCGACTCAGACGCCATGTTAAAGATCATGGTGACGTCTTTGACCTCAACAGCAAGGGGCTGCTTGCTGTAATCAATAGCAGATTCAGTCATGAACAGCACTCCTTAGATGTAGAGAATAAACTTGTGCTCGGTCTTGTGGAACACGGTATAGCCAATGGCAAGGGCAAGAACAGCCCAGACAGCACATAGGCCAAACGTAAGCGAAGAAGGCACGGTATTGAACAGGAAGATGTCACGCATAAACTGGAGATAGTTGTACATGGGGTTCACAACCACCAACACCTGAATCCAATGAGCCATATGGCTGATGTAATCGGTGGTCCAGAAGATCGGCGTCAGGTACATCCACGCGGTGATAACAACGGTCCAAAGGTGCATAACATCACGGAAAAAGACCGCCAGCGCAGACAGCATCATGCCCAAACCCATGCAGAAGCACATAAGAAGCAGCAAACACACCGGCAAGAGAATTAAATGCCAACTAGGAACCACATGGAACCAAAGCATAACCAAGGCGACAGCAACCAAAGAGAAGGCGAAGTTAACGAGCGAGAACAGCACCTTCTGCACCGGAAAGACCCAGCGGTGCACCTTAACCTTCTTAAGCAGCGAGGAAGCCCAAATGATGGACATAAGCGCTTGGTTCGTCGACTCGGACATGACAGAAAACGTCACGTTACCGACGATCAGGTAAAGCGGATACATCTCAGGCGTAATGGAGCCATTGCGCCCTTGGGCAAAGATTGTTGAAAAAACAATCGACATGACAATCATCATCAACAAGGGATTGAGCACGGACCAAGCTACGCCCAAAACGCTGCGCCGATACTTAATCTTAAAATCCTTGGTAACCAGCTGCCTAAGGATAAATTTATCCTTCTCAAAATCATTTTTAGCGTGAGAGGCCGGTTTAGCCACCGCTTTCTGACTCTCAAGATTGTCAGCCACGGACCATCTCCTTGTCTCGCAAAACATAACAGTGGAAAGTATAGCCCTCCCGCGTAGACGATAACCCACCGCAAAAAATCTGGAGAACTAACCCATATCTAATCAAAGGGATAGGTGATGGTTATACTTTCGAACAGTTGAGTCATTAAAGGAGGTCCTATATGGACTATTCGAATATCGCCGTCATTATCCCTTGCTACAATGAAGCATTAACGATCGGCAAAGTTGTCGATGACTTTCACCGCGAATTGCCAGACGCAACAGTATACGTTTACGACAACAATTCCGCCGACAATACGGCACAGATAGCCAAACAGCACGGGGCCACAGTGCGACATGAACCAAGGCAGGGCAAAGGCAACGTCTGCCGCCAAATGTTTCGCGATATCGACGCCGATTGCTACTTGATGGTTGATGGAGACGACACGTACCCCGCTGAAGCCGCCAAATCGCTCTGTGAGCCCATACTTAATGGCGAGGCAGACATGACCGTCGGCGATCGCCTCTCCAACGGAACCTATGCCGAAGAGAACAAACGAGCATTTCACGGCTTTGGGAATAACCTCGTTCGCGCCATGATTAAATGGATATACGGCTACAGCTTTGACGACGTTATGACAGGCTATAGAGCCATGAGCAAGCCTTTCGTAAAGACCTTCCCCGTCTTGAGTGAGGGCTTCCAAATTGAAACCGAGCTCTCCATCCATGCCGTCGACCATCGCTGGCGTATTAAAGACGTACCGGTTGAATACCGCGATAGGCCCATAGGCTCTGAGTCCAAGCTCAACACAGTAGGTGACGGTATTAAAGTTATCGCAATGATTGGAACGCTTTTTAGGGATTACCGTCCACTCAAGTTCTTTAGTCTTATTGCATTCATCTTTGCCATCATAGGTCTCACTCTCGGAATCCCAATTGTTGCGGAGTACTTCCAAACCGGCTTAGTCCCCCGCTTCCCCACAGCCATGCTCGCGGCCTCATTCATGTTTCTGTGCGGGCTGAGCTTGGCAACCGGCCTCATCCTCGACTCCGTAGCAAAAGTTGAGAAAAAACAATGGGAACTGCAGGTGTATAGCAAAACAGCATGCAATCACTAGCGATGCCACAAATTTTAAGGCGGTATACATATTATATTTAGCATTTAATCATGCTATCCACCGCTTAATGGGAGCCGGGCTCCACTCAACCAGATTTAATCAGTCGTCGAAAAACCATCGAGCTACGTAGGCTATATTAAACAGAACTTTATTCTCAACACGAAGGATACAGAATGAGCATCCTGTCACGTATCGCCGACCATCTTCCCGCATCAAAGCGAGCAATTAGAGATCTTCGCTCAGATGTCTATGAACTCTATGAACTGAACCGATCCATCAATGCGAGGATCGAGCAGGCTGACAACGGTATTAACGACAACATGAATTTTAGAGCCGAATGGCTTAAAAGTGATAACGACGGCGTTTCGATGAGAATCGAAACGATGCTTTGGCAGCTTTACCGAAACGACAACGAAGATCTGCAAGACGCAAAGAAGCGCTTTTTTACATCACTTCCAAAAGCCAACGGCGGACTCAGGGCCATGCAACTAGGATGCGCAAAACTACTAGGAGAGTTCGACACATTATGCAAAGACAACAATCTTCAATACTGGATTGCATTCGGAACGCTCCTTGGAGCAATCCGTCACCAGGGCTTTATTCCTTGGGATGACGATAGCGATCTCGGCATGATGAGGTCGGAAATTAACAAACTTATCAATATTGTCAGCAATGACGGACGGTATCGAATCTCAATCGTTTACGATGTTTGGAATTTCTGTAAGCAAATTCGTTTTATGTATGAGGACGTTAATAATCCCTGTTTTTTAGACTTATTCATATTTGAAGAAAGCAGAAGCGCCGATAAGAAGGCATTTGAGGAACAGCTAGGACTAAGAATGAAAATGATAGCGGAGATGAAAACCGCTTCATATTACAGCGAATGGAAAGAAAAGGAATTCATTCCAGCATCTGATCCGCTGGCTAATCGGATAGAAGAAACGTTTGCAAAATATCGGTCAATCGAAATGAGCCAGGGAATAATTGATGACCAAATAACTAATGGAATGCTGTGGGGCATTGAAAACATCTACTTTTTGTCTGATTACAAATGGGCTTGCCAAAAGCGAGAAGTGTTCCCGACGCAGACAATTTCATTTGAACGGATTCTTTGCCAGGCACCAAAAAATCTAAGAAAGTTTACCGAAGATGTATATGGAGATATCTATCGTGTTCCGATGGACATAACTACACACTGCGAACATGTCAGCAAAGAGCAACTCCGCGCATTAGAGAACCAAGAGTTATAGGGCGCTGCCATCAATGGATTGGCGTTCGACTCAAAACACCAATCCATTAAATGTGTTTAAACTTCATTATGACGACCGTGTAATTGTCCCTGCAATAGCACGGTCGAATCTTCTATGCCGGCCACTCTATGACGAGCGCCTGAATAGACTATATAAACTATCTAAATCGCCTAATCAGGGAAACCATTTTAAATATAACTTTATGTCGCTTTGTCCCAACTGGAAATAACGTCCGCTTTAATCCAAGCGGTCGGTATTCCGAAAGCGTAACTAAAAGGGACTCATACGCATCCATACACCTGGCCAAACGCCAATAATCACGACAAAGTGCATTCGCCGGTTCAGAGAATGGAGTCGTATCCGACGAATAGAGCAACAATCCGCTTTCATCGGAGGCCTTATATCGCTTTGCCGTGCACTCGTTGGCCCACATGCCAACTTCTTCAAAGGAAGCCACGGGCATACTGCTCGAATACGGGATAAGGCTGAAATTCAGCTTGCGCATCATAAGGCTTCGAACAGCAAATACACTTAGCGGTAAGCAGAAAGCATCTTTAGCGCTGCCCGGTTTCTTTTTATGCAACTGATACTTTTGAAACTCTTTAGCCAAATCGCCTTTTGGATCGATGCCCAGTTCAGATGCACAGGCACAGTACAACTCATATGGTTCAGGACAGATGATAGAAAGCTGAGACAAATCAACTATAAGAGCGGACGCCTCGCTCATCTCCCAACCATCCGCAGCGGCAAGATATGAGTCGCGCAAACGAGACGAAGCCGGCTTATTAAGCTCTTTCTCGAGGAAAACGCTCTTTACGGCAGCGAGTGAATCTTCTACGCCATTAATGATCTCGGCTGGGTCTTTTTTAAAGAAAGCACACCCCTCAACCCAAAGAACTCGATGGCGACCAATCAAATCGAAATTCATTATGCGAGGGAGTATAAAAGGCAGAACAATATGCGCTGCGGTAGCATCCATAGAACCAAAGAGGTCGTTGGGTCCAACTACCGGGAAAGTCGCTTGTATGATTTCCAGATTCTCCGGAATAGTCTCAAGTATGTTGAGGCAATCGCCAAAGCTAAACTGACAATTATGAATTAGAAGCAATCGATATTTTCTGGTCGCGTCAAGCTGACGAATTAAGCTCTCAAGCGCGACGGCAAATTTAATAGGCGACGATTCCGCATAGCGCCATACGATATCAACCGTTTGGTTATCGACGGCAGCAGCATTAAACGGAGCAGGCGTCTCTTCAAAGAAAACAAGCGGACGCTCAGCGATCTTAATCCCTCTCTTAGAGATATGAGAGACGAATACGCTATATAGAATCTCACCCAAATAGCCACAAATACGTTTGTGAGTAGTCGTTTTGTTCTCATAGTCATATTCAGAGTCAAACTGCTGGAGAATCGAAAACTCAAACGCACAGAGTTCGTCGAAGAGAGTCTTCTTCATCACGAAGCAGTTATAGCCCAAATACTTGGAACCGTTAAGATATGCGACGAGCTCGTCTACATAATCAGGCTGAACAAACTTGCAAATATCAACCATATGGTCCAGTTCGGCTTGAGTGACAAGGCCATAGGCACACATATGATCCTTTATAGTTTTCTTAGGACCACAAGGGGTGGGAACTCCCCTCACATCCCAATAAGGAGCACGTACAAGGTCAACCTTCTCGACACAGTCCCTGATCAAAGCCTCGTTTGCTAGCTGATACTTTTTAATTGAGAGTGGCGACAGACAGTCATCCTCAATCTGAGCATGATCGTTCGACTCATATTTCTTCTCATCAAAATTGAAAAAACGTCGGTAATGGCATTGGCCAACATAATCAGCCTCTAAGTTTTTCCAAGCCCAATACTGACCGCTCATTTCACAAAAAGTGAAATTTCGGTCGGAGATGTTTTCACCGCAATCGTCGCGTTGGCATCCAGGAATAGTCTCTTTACCCAAAGAGCCGACGTGAACGGGTAAATACAGGTCGGAATCAGGCGTGCAGACAGGCTTATGGCATGAGACTAGGATTTTGATGTTGGGTTTAGACATTAATTCCCCCGTTATGCCTTTAACTTAAATTGATCACGATGATTAGCATGATACTCAACCATAGTCTTTGTTTGTGCGCCACCGTAGCCGAGATGGCCTACAACAATATTTTCATTTACCACCATCACACGACCAGTAAAACACGCGTAGTTACAAATATGCTCCTCATCATCCCCAAGACCATACGGACCTCCGACAAAAGTCAGCGGGAAGTGCCCAAACTCGTTCCAGGCGTCACGCGAAAACAAAATGGCACCGATGCTATAGCGGATCGGGCAAATAGAATACTGGAAACCTTCATTTTCAATCGAGAAGCGCTCTGTTAGCGCATCGATATCGCGCAACACAGGCTGAGACTCGCCCCACATATAACGAGCAACCTTAGGCTCAGAAATGACCTGACGATTGTGGTGCAATCCATCGGAATACTTCATATCCGTGAGTCCGGTATTCCTAAAATCATCCAGAAGATTCAATTTGTCTAGCAAGCGAAGATGCCCGTAGCAACTGACATTAATTAAAGGAGAGACAAACGCTGGTTTATATAAGGTCTTTGACTCAAGCTCCTTGTAGGTATCAAGCATTGCCTCAAAGAAGCCCTTAGTCAAAAACATATCCTCATCAAGCTTATAAATCCACTTAGCCCTCGGATGGCATTCAATCGCAATATTCTGAACAACAGATAAATGATTGACAGAAGTCGACAGATAGGACCAGTCGTGATCAGCGGCGATCTGCTTAAGCTCTTCATTCACAAGCCCGCTGGTCATAACGCATACGTCAACATCGGAAGGCACATATGCCGCAATACGCCCAAAAACGTCTTCCCATAATGTCGGCTTATATCCCGCGAGAATAATGCAGAGCTTATCGCTGCCCTTGCTGCGGTCGACAAAGTCATGGGTACCAGACTGAATAGCCCGAACTGCCTCATCGCCACGGAGATCGCGACGAGCCTTTAAGAACGCTTTACCAAACTTATTTGAGTTAACGGCATCATAAACGGTGTTTTTTAGAGACATGCAATACTCCTACGAATCAGTAACATCAAAAATAATAAGCCACCCGCTTATCGACGAGTGGCTTATCGCGAAGCTCTAAAAATGAATAGAAACGGAACTTTGCCTTAAAGACTATTAAGAGGATGCTTTGACCAAAACGAAAAGAATAATTAACTAAAAGAAGAATAATCTATCTCATAAAGTCGCATATCGTCTTCCGACATAAGAAGCTTGAGCCCCGGAGTCGAATCTTTGATCGAATTAATGCCTTGCCATTTGTCCCAAGTATAGTAACCGTAGTAGCAACGCTCGTCGTTGATCTCACCGCCATAGTCCAAATTAAGAATGTACTTAATACCATTCTCTTTAAGGATGCGTTGAACATCTCTATTTGTAGCAAGCTTGTCGAGATGCAACCTCAGCGTTTGGTTATCACACGTCTCATTACCGAGCATCTCTGCAGCAGACCGACGGTAAAGAAGGTTTAAATCGTATAAAGGATATGCGAAAGCGCTGCCGTCATCTGCGTTGTTATATATCAACCCATCATCATTTTCGAGAAACTCAGCTACACGCTTACAAAAAAGTCGCTCTCTGGGATCAAACAAGTTGTCGCGCTTCGAATCATTCGAAAGCATAGAACAGGCGTGATAATCACCCAAACCCGTGTATACCCGTCCAAATCCGGGTAAATCGAAATCATTAATATAAAGAGCACACCAAGTGAAAATAAGACATACAGCGCAGGCTAAGAACTTCGCCCAAAGTTCGTATCCAAGTCTGTCAAATACCTTCACAGCAAGCGAAAAGAAAGTCGCAAGGCCAGCAGCAGCCAAAGGAATTGCCATAAGACCGGCACATGCGCCCAAACGGTACGGATCGGTATACCAAAAACCCGCAAGGAAGTGCTTTATAAAACCCGAGGATGATGCTCCGACTATATAAATGGCGGCAGCAATCAGATATGAGAAACAAAGCCACGAGCACTCGTTGTTGCGAAGCAAGACAAAGAAACCAATTGCCACGAATATAGCAAGAAGATAATTACCAGCCGGAAGTCGAAAAGAAAGCGACAGAACATTAACTATGGCCTGTAAATGCGAGGCGGTTATACCCCAAGTAAAAGAAACGGTGTTACTTAAAGCTGGATTAATAAAACAGACGATCCAAATAACTAGAATAAATAAAGAAGGAATCGCGAGGGAGATTAATCTCACAGAAAGAGACACGGCAGAATCCCCATGTTGTTTCTTTCCAATATACCAACTCGAAAACCGCAAAACAACATAAGGCGCAAGAAGGACAGCCATTGTAAATACTGCATTTGGATGAGAAAAATAAAGCGTAAGTACGCCAGCTAAAAACGCAAAGACATAACTCAGGGCGAACTGCTTCGTACATCCACTGAAGAAATTAATAAATATGGCTGCACAAGCCGGTACGAACATGAGACCCAAAGTGTTAGGGAACAAAGGGCCCGACACTGAAATTAAAGTACCCCAGGGAAAGCTATTAAATGCGAACAGAACCAGCGCCCCCGCAACAACAACACCAAGGTCATCGCGAAATACCGTTTTAAAAAACAACAACACGCTTGATGGAAAAACGAATAGTACCATTACATAATTAGTAACGTTAGCCGCAAACGCAACATCCTGTCCAGAAAAGCTTGCAACAAGAGCAGCAAGCAAATGCCAAGCCGCAGGATAAAAGCCGTTAGCAATTGAAAGAATAGAGCTAGACGGCACATCATGATATAGGCCGACATTGAAAGTCGAAAAATCACCGACATCTAAAAAAGATCGAATAACAGCGAGATGAAATGAGTTATCAGAATCTTGAATGAAAGATGATGGCCCGTCCAGTGGTAGTAGAAAAATTTTCGTTGCAACAACAAAAGCTACGCCACAGTACAGAAACAAAACAACCCAATTTGAATGACCAAAAAAGGACTCTGTCATAGTAGCTTTTCGAGAGCAATCGATTAATCTGCAAGACAAGAATATTGCAGCAAGAATAAAACTGATAAGACACAGGTTCACCCAAGTGGCGAATATTCCAAGCTTTGAAATAACAATACTCACTATTTCAAGCAAGGCGATTGAAAACAACGGTGCGATTAAGATCGAATCAAGTCGGCAGAATCGCATCATGCGTGAAAGCACAAAACCTGGAACCTCTAAGAGAAGCAAGAGAAATAGTGAGGATATAAAGAAAGGTATCCACATAAATAAATTACCAGCCTAGCAATGCATACGTTAGACGACACGTTTTCATGATTTGAGTCAACGAGAAAGACAGTTTGGCTACCGAATATAAAACGAAACACTCGTTATTAATAAGTCAATCCTAAGAATCATCGCTATCAAGCGCAATTGACTGAGCCAGGCCATTAATGCGCTCCTCTTGCTTCGAAAGGCGCAGACAATTCGAAAAGTCCCTTACCACGAGGACAGCAATAACATAAAGAAATACAAAATTTGAAGCTGAGACAAAGCCAAGTTCAGAAGAAATAAAAAGCGCTATCTCAGGAAAAATGCCAAATAACACAAAGCTTAAGCTGAATAAAAGCCAGAACATGGAATCAAGAACCCGCATCTGGGACTTCTTCAATTTGCGGATAACGAAAAAGAACACCAGGGCAGCAAAAAAAATAAGCAGCGCCCGCAATGTAAGAGTCATTTTATATCACCTAAACCATTGAACTACTAGCAGCGTAGCAAACACTCGAAGCATATACTGAATCGACTTAACTGGATTTAAATAGCTCTCGCCACCTTGGCGCTCACGCATTGATACTTGGACCTCGGAAACCAGGTACCCTTGCTTTAAAAACAACGCGATTGATTCTGGCTCAGGATTGAGAGTGTTGTCGTAATAGTATTCTTTGAGTACAGAACTACTAAATAACCTAAAACCTGATGTGGGATCGCTGATACGACGACCGGTCAACATCTTGATTAGAACGGTAATCATTCGCGAACCTATCATACGCATCGATTTGTCTTTGCGAACAGTTAGGAACCTCGAGCCAATAACAATATCGGAACCAGATGTTTCAGCTTTCTCAACTAAAGCAGCTATATATTCCGGTCGATGTTGCCCATCTGCATCAAACTGAATCATATAGTCGTAACCATGATCGATGGCATATCGAGCCGCAGTCTGAAAACCAACGGTCAGCCCGCAGTTAATTGGCATTGTAATAACCTTGCAGCTCAACGAACCGCAAATCTCACCCGTTCGATCGCGTGAACCATCATTGATAATAATGAAGTCAAACCCTGAAGCAACCGAACGGAGCTCGTTAACCGTGCTTTCAATGCACTCCTCTTCATTATATGCAGGAATCGCAATAAGCACATTCGATTTAGACGACAATCAAACACCATTCTCTCGTGACAAATCAATAGAACCTGAACATCCATTCAATATATCTTATGAGAAACCAAGTCATACGATAATTATAAATAGGTGGAGGCTGCATTACACCAGACGAAAGGATGCGCACGGACGCCCGCATAGTAGATATCATCTCTTCGCCTCACTTACATTTGCCAGGCTAGTATCAAAGAGATTCCGAACAAGCACTCAAAGATGGCTGCAACTCAAAGACGGCTGCAGGATGGACGTCCGAGTTTAAAGAACATGCGTAACAACAAAGAGCTGGCTCACGAACATAATTCGAGCTGAAGATAATTTCAATTAGTGAGTAGAACTACTAATTGAAATTAGCAACAATCTGTTAGATTGCTAGAAACTGTTTTTACGCAGAAGAGAGTGATAGACAGAGAAACCTGGAAAACATAAACGCTGATGAGTAGCCACAGCTCGGTTCACCAACCATTCAGAGCGGCTGGGCAAAGGTTTATGTCAGTTCCGACCACAACAAGAGCCATGAATTACTTGAATAGAATCGAGTGAGATTGCATCGTTGAACAATCAATTTAATTCGCACTATTAAAATTGGTATAGGGGCGAGCCAGCCTCATCCCTATACCAGAAGTTCAAGATAATCGAAATGTCAAACTAACACAGCTTGAGATACTCCCCCAGCTCTTCCTCCCAGTCGGGCATGTGGAACCCGACCGA
>NZ_QROQ01000041.1:0-11504 GCF_003475115.1 Collinsella sp. AF37-9
CGCAGGACAGCCTGCGCCCCCGTTTTTTGTTCTGCGGCCCTCGAACCGCCTCCCCTGGGACCTGATTGACGCCCTCCCTCAAGGCCCCGTGGACAAAAAATGGCAAATATGAGTACTGTCACCTTTTTAGTAACAGCCAAAACTGCCCCAAACGACCTCATTGCGGCCTAGATATGCCTTCAAATTGATCAAAATGCCCGGTAGCATGCTTCTGTGTGCCAACGTTAATGAACATATTTACTGTTGTGTCTAATATCTTATAAGGTCGATATGATACTAAGCTAGCAACAGTACTCATATTTGCCATTTTTTGTCCACGGGGTATGCCGCAGAAGATCCAACTTGCTCCAGCATGTCGTACGCCGGTCCCCCCTTCCGGCGAGTGCCGACATTTCCCCAGATAAAACCGACCAAAATAAACCTGTCCCTTTTCGGCAGGTTTCGCTTGCACTTTAGCGTGCGACAGCGGATAATGCCGAGCATTCGAGAATTCGCCAATTGTTGCTGTTAATTGATAAAGGAGGCCCCGTATGGCCATGGAATTCAAACGCAGGCTGCCGATCCCCATGGAGATCCGCGAGGAAATGCCGCTTTCTGCCGAGCTTACCGCCAAAAAGCAGGCATTTGACGCCGAGGTCGCCAAAGTCTTTACCGGCGAGGACGCACGTAAGGTGCTCATCATCGGCCCGTGCTCTGCCGACCGCGAGGATTCGGTGCTTGAGTACATGAACCGCCTGGTCAAGACCGTCGAGGAGGTCAAGGACAAGCTCATCATCATTCCGCGCGTCTACACCAATAAGCCGCGTACCAAGGGCACCGGCTACAAGGGCCTTCTGCACAACCCCAACCCCGAGGCTCCCGACGACCTGCTCGAGGGCGTCAAGGCCATCCGCCATATGCATCTGCGTGTTATTGAGGAAACGGGCTTCTTCACCGCCGACGAGATGCTCTATCCGTCCAACTACCAGTACCTCGTTGACCTGTTGAGCTATGTTGCCGTGGGCGCGCGCTCGGTCGAAAACCAGGAGCATCGCCTGGTGTCGAGCGGCATTTCGGTGCCCGTGGGCATGAAGAACCCCACCGCCGGTTCCACCACCGTCATGCTCAACTCTATTTACGCCGCGCAGGCGCACCAGAGCTTCATCTTCCGCAACTGGGAGGTCGAGTGCGATGGCAACCCGCTCGCGCACGCCGTCATGCGCGGCTACATCGGCCTCGATGGGCGCACCTACCCCAATTACCACTACGAGCACCTGGAGCGCCTGGCCGAGCGCTATACCGAGCATGCCGGCTATGCCAATCCGGCAGCGATCATCGACTGCAACCATGACAACTCGGGCAAGCGTCCGCTGGAGCAGTATCGCATTTGCAAGGAAGTGCTCGACAGCTGCCGCCGCAACGAGTCCATCTCCAAGCTGGTCAAGGGCTTTATGATCGAGTCTTACCTGGAGGACGGCAACCAGCCGGTCGACGGCGGCGTCTTTGGCAAGTCGATCACCGACCCGTGCCTAGGCTGGGAAAAGACCGACTACCTCATCCACGAGATCGCAGAGCGGGTTTAGTTACGCGGGTTTACCAACCCGCGTAACGGCTCGACGCTGCAAACCCGCCAGAGCGGCAATCTGCCTTTCAACTTCGGCGGCATGACCAAAAGGTCAATGCCGCCTTGTTTCAAGGCACCTTGCTCGCTCTGGCGGGTTTTCGCTGTCGTTGCCAAAACAACGGCATCACCTTGGCTGCACACTCATTGGGGGCACTCATTGGGGACGTACTTAAATGAGTAGTCGTTGGGGACGTTCTTGTTTGCCTAGTCGTTTAAGAACGTCCCCAATGACTATCTCTCCGCCCCCGTGGAATCGGAGGTCGTCTACCGAATGGTTGATGCGGCGCCCCTGCGGCCATGCCACACTCATAGATAGCCTGACCCAACTTGGAAGGAGCCTCCATGAGCCTTGACAACGTAACCCTGCGCGCCGCCACGCTCGACGACCTGGATGGTATCGCCGCCATCTACAACCGGCTGTGGTGCAACACGCTACGCAACCGCGGCGACGTCGAAGCTGCCGATTTCTGCGCGCGCTTCAACATTGCCATGCAGCTGCAGCGCTCCCCTATCGCGCTCGTTGCCGAGGCAGAGGGCCGCATTATCGCCGCCTGCTGCATCGGCATCTTCGAGGACGGCAAGCCGCGTACCAACCCCACGTGGGTACCCTGCTACGACGAGATGTTCGCCCAGGCAACCGAGATGGCAAAGACCGCCGATGCCAAACTCGAGGGCTCGCTCTTTGGCGACAGTCGCGAAAAGGCCACGGCCGATCGCTTTGCCGCCACGGGCAACGAGTATGCCCAGGGCCAGCTCAACCTGATCATCATTGTGCCCGAGTGGCAGGGCAAGGGACTCGGCCGCGAGCTCATCGACCTTGCGCGCGCCGAACTCGCCAAAGCCGGGTGCACCAAGTTCTTCCTGATGAGCGACTGCAACTCTGACTGGCAGTTCTACGAGCACCTCAACATGAAACGCATCCTGGAGGATCACAGCCAAGACACCGGCGACGGCTTTATCGTCTACATGTACGGAGGCGACACGCAGGATTAGCCTGTGTGCCGCCTCACGGGCTTTCTCCAAGACAGCCCAAAGCAATCAGCCACGCCAAAAGGGACATGCCAAAAAGAGACAGGTTTATTTTGGCAGGTTTTATCTGGGCGAACGCCAACCGCCGCGAGGAAGTTGCCTTCCCTCACGGCGGTCTTCTAGCAGCCAAAACCAAGTGAGTAGACTTTTTGCAGGAGGCCGAGCACACCCCGAATCGCCACAGCGCTGACCTGCGGTTTTATTGAGCACTTGTCGTGGTGTGCTCGACAGATCCAAAAAAGTCTACTCACTTGCATCTGAGAGGCATCCGATAGACAAAAAAACCGCCGCGGAAGGGGGCCGACTCCCTCCGCGGCGGTTGTTTGCGTTGGTTTTGCGACGGTTTTGCCCGCTTGCTACTCGCTGTAGCGGGTGGCGATGGCGGCTCGCACCATGCCGGTGCTCATGAGGTAGGTCACCAGGAAATAGCCGCCATAGGCTGCCAGGAAAATCGCACATGTGAGGCCCACCGTGCCGCCGATGCTCATGTTGCCAAACGTGCTCACCAGCTCGATGATCACCTTGAGCGCCACAAAGGAGTGCGCCAGACCCACTGTCAGCGGGAACAGGAAGAACACCGCTTGCTGCGCCATCACCGAATGGCGAATCTGGCGGTCGTCACAGCCGATCTGCGCCAGCACGCGATAGCTGCGGCTTCCGTCGGCCACATTGGAGAGCTGCTGGATCGACAGAATTGCCGCACATGCAACGACCAGTACAAAGCCAATATAGATGGCTAGATAGCTAATCATGCCGTTCATCTGCGCCGCCTGCGTATAGATCTCGGAGCGTGTCATGAAGATTCCCCACGACCCCGGCTCCTTGCCGTCAACGAGCAGATTGTCGAGCATGGTGTATTTAATGCTCTCGTCTGCCTTGGTCACATCCATCCCCTGCTTGTAGTTAACGAGCAGATTACTGGAATACGGCTGCAGGTTAAGCTGGGACAGCAGCTCGTCGGCTACGACCACGGTACCGGGATTGCTGCCGAGTGCCGAGTTGGCGATGGCAGCCGTGTCCTCGTCCGACTTATCGGCTGCGGGCTTGAGCTCATGTCCGCCCAAGGTGAGGGTATGGCCCCCAGCCATGTACTTGGTGTACAGGTCGCCCAACTCGCCGCCCATATCGCACGTAAGCAAGTACTGGTCGCGGCCAATGTTCACCGGCTCCTCGCCCATCATCTGGCGCAGTTTGTTGTACTGGCTCGCCGGCGTCACAAACAGGCCCATATCATCGGCATTGCTACCCTCGAGCGCCTTGGGGAGCTTTTCGCCCATGGCCTTGCACATCTCGCCCGCCGTCACCGAAGGATCCGAGCCGCCAAGCGTATAGCTCAGATACGAATCAATCTGCACATGCTCGCCGGCAACATCGGCGATATTGACCTTCTTTCCGGCCTCGTTGCCATTATCTGCCGACTTGCCCTTGATACTTTCCGCAACGTTATCGGGATCGATACGGTCACCGTGCCATGCAGAGTACAAATCGACCGTTGCGTCTGCCAGCACCATGCGATCGGCCTCGGAAGGATTGACATACTTCTTGTAGTAGTCGAGCCTATCGGACGCGTAATAGATATACGTCTGCGACATATCCGCCGGCGTATAGCGCTCCAGGTTCTCGTTCATCACGTTGGCGATCGACATGCCGCAGGTCACCGAGGTAATGGCCAGAAACAGGATCATCGCGATAACGCCCATCGAAAAGCACACCGTGTTGACCTTGGCCGCAAGCTGGCGCACGGTAAACATGTTGAGGCCGCGCCAATACACGCTGCGCAGGCTCTGCAGCAGCTTGATGAGCATGCCCGAAAGTCCCCAAAATAGGGCAAAGGTACCCACCGTAACCATGGCCGTGGTGATACCGAACTGGTTCATGGCCTCCTGCAGCTTACCCTCCGTCGCGGTGAGCGGGAACCCGTCGCGCAGCAGACGGTAATAGGCCACGCCCACCAGCACCACGCCCACGACAAAGATGGCAATCGCGATCCAGGGGTTGCGCGTCTTGATGCTCTCGTTGCGACGCTCGGCACCCATAAGCTCGATGAGCCTGGTGCGGCGCACGGCGCGAAGGTTCAGCAGCAGCGTGAGCACAAACATCACGAGCATGCAGGCAAGGGTCAGGTTGAACGCATGCACCGAGAAAAAGAAGTGGAAATTAGCGATCTGCGTCTTAAAGAGCGAGGCCGTAAAGAATGTCATGAGCTGGGAGAGCCCCACGCCCAGCACAATGCCGGCGACAAAAGCGCCGACCGAAACAAATACGGTCTCGAGCGCCATGATCGTGGCGACGCGCCCGCGGCGCATGCCGAGCACCTGGTACAGGCCGAACTCCTTTTTGCGGCGCTTCATGATGAAGTTGTTGGCATACACCATCAAAAAGGCCATGACGCCGGCCAAAAAGTACGTCAGGTAGCCGAGCATGCTGCCCATGAGCTCGGACAGTCCCTCCTCCTTGATGCCGGCAATGTCGACCTGCATCGAGACGGTATTGAAGGCATAGAAGACCGTGACACCCAGGGTGAGCGTCAGCAAGTAGACAAGGTAATCGCGGCCGGCGCGGCGGACGTTGCCCCAAGCGAGTTTACAGAGCATCGGAGCCCTCACCGCCCATCATGGCAACGACCTCCATAATGCGGTCGAAGAACTCTCGGCGGTCGGTGTCGCCGCGGCGCAGCTCGGTGAAAATCTTGCCGTCGCGGATAAACAGCACACGGCTCGTGTAGCTGGCGGCAAAGCTGTCGTGCGTGACCATGAGCACGGTGGCGCGCAGACGGCGATTGAGCGCCTCCAGGCTCTCGAGCAGCAGGCGGGCGCTCTTGGAATCGAGGGCGCCGGTGGGCTCGTCGGCCATGATCATAGTTGGGTCGGTGACGAGTGCGCGAGCCGCGGCAACGCGCTGTTGCTGACCGCCGGACATCTGGTAGGGATACTTGTCGAGCACCTGACTGATAGACAGACGCGCGACTACATCCTGCACGCGGGTCGAGATCTCTGCCGAGTTTGTGCGGGCGATGGTGAGCGGCAGGGCGATGTTCTCGCGCGCCGTGAGCGTATCGAGCAAGTTGGAGTCCTGGAAGATAAAGCCCAGCTCCTCGCGGCGGAACTGCGAAAGCTTGGCCTGCTTCATGCGCGTCACATCCTGGCCGTTGATGCGAATGGTGCCGCTCGTGGCGCTATCGATGGTCGACACGCAGTTGAGCAGCGTCGACTTGCCCGAGCCCGAGGCGCCCATGATGCCGACGAATTCGCCGCGGTTGACGGTAAAGCTGACATCGTTGAGCGCGCGGGTCACGTTGCCCAGTGCTCCATATACCTTTTCGAGATGCGCGACCTCCAGTACCGGGGTCGCCGTTTGCATGGTTTGCATACCGAGTCCTTTCTTGCGATTAGTCTACGGCATCTATAGTCGCAAGGAGCCGAGTCGGCTACCATCGATATGGCTTACGCTTGCCTTACCGTTGTGTAAGGTAGTGCAGGGAACGTTTTGATGTTGAGGAAGGGCTCCTGTTGAAGACTGTTCATGTTGCCGCTGGGATCATTCGCAAGGAAGGATCTGACGAGCTGCTTGCCGTGCAGCGCGGCTACGGCAACATGCAGGGACTATGGGAGTTCCCGGGCGGCAAACTTCTGCGCGGCGAGACACCCGAAGACGCCGTGCGCCGCGAGCTTATGGAAGAGCTACAGGTAAAAGTCACCAACCTGCGTGATTTCTACACCGTTGAGTATGACTACCCCGATTTTCATCTCTCCATGGAGTGTTACTACTGCTCGCTCGCCGATGAATCCGATGAGCCCCAGAAACACGACCGCCAGCTTGATATCCGCTGGATTCCACGCACCTCGCTTGCCACGGTGGAATGGATGCCCGCCGACAAGGGGCTCATTGATGCTCTGATTGAGTTAAAGGAAGATCGGCTTGAGGCAAGCTCCGCCGATGACGCCGCGCCCAACACAACCGACAAACCCGCCACCAAACCCAAGCGCGCACCTAAACGCCGCAGCAAAAAGCGTCCCAAGCCCGGTCTGCTCGACGGCATCGATACCTCGGACCTCTCCGCTGACGAGCGCGAACTGGTCCGCCGTCGCGCCGCCATCAAAAAGTCCATGAAGGGCAACAAGCGCGCCAACACCAAGCCCGAGCTGCTCGTACGTCAGCGCCTACGGGCCGCGGGCCTTACGGGCTATCGTTTGGAATGGAAGGTACCCGGCAAGCCCGACATCGCCTTCCCCGGCCGCAAGATCGCCATCTTCGTCAACGGTTGCTTTTGGCACCGCTGCCCCAAGTGCAACCCAAGCCAGCCCAAGCGCAACGTTGAGTTTTGGGAGGCAAAGTTCCGTCGCAACGTCGAGCGCGACCGTGCTGCTGTGGCAGCGCTCACTCAAATGGGCTGGACGCCCATAACCATCTGGGAATGCGAACTCAAAAAAGACCGCATCGACGCCACGATGGAAAAGGTCATCGAGCAGGTGCGCGCCACAGAGCCGCAGCGCTAACAGCGAGCATTCACACGCTCCGCACGTCCGCGCCACATCCACGTCACAAACCTTAGAAAGCCCTTAAGCTCAAAGCCTTTCAAGAGTGTTACTCGATACCTCTGACCTGCAGTTTCATCGTAACACTAAACCAGGTTAAGCCTTTCTTTAGCGCTTCTTTGCGGCAGCCGCGGCATAATACTGCCAACGCACGGGACCTAGCAGCAAACCTCGCGCGCAATCTTTTGGTGGACATCGAGGAGGCCGCATAAGCATGCATTCTTCCAATGACGCAGCACAGCAGCCATCCCTAAAACATGCAAACCTTTTCTCCTTCCCCCCGACACAGAGAAACGGCCTCCCCGACTCCCCCACCACAAAAGCCAAACGCTCAACCGACCAGAGCCACAACTTGCGAGCATCCTTCGATAAGCTCCAAGCATCCCTAGACAAGGCGTTCCCCGAACAGGCAAGAGCAATCTAAGCCCATCGCGCTTTATACTGATGCCATGCGAAACATGGATCACATAGAATTGCACCGCGGAGGACGCGAGGAAGCGTTTCCCGAGACCGCCGAAGACTGGCCCTATATTGCCGAACGCGCAGAATTCGCTCGCTATCCGGGCAATTCCGTCCCCTGGCACTGGCATTCCGAAGTTGAGCTTTTCTACATGGAGCAGGGAGCGATCGACTATCGAACGCACGCGGCTCATGAGCACGTACGCTTTGAGGAAGGGTCCGCCGGCTTTATCAACGGCGGCGTTTTGCACAGCACGCTGCAATCACCCAATTCGGCGCCAGCCATTCAAATGCTGCATATCTTTCAGCCGTCGATGCTCGGCGATCCCGCGGGGCGTCTCCAAAAGCGCTACATCAACCCATTGCTTCAATGTCGAGGCGTCGATGTGCTCAAATGGTCGCCCACCAATCCCGACGATATGCCCTTTATCGATTTGCTAAAGAGCTCCTTTAGCCACGACCTTCAACGGCCGCAGAACGAGATGGCGCTTCGAAATAGTTTGTCAGAGCTCTGGATTCAGATTAACGCCAAGACCGAACCGCTCTTTTCTTCCGACGGCGCCTCTTGGATGACCAGCCGCGACGTACAGTTCAAGGCAATCCTGGACTTTATCCGCGCAAACTATGCAGCCGCTATAGATGTGCCCCAGATGGCATCTGCAGCCGGCGTAAGCGAAAGAGAGTGTTACCGCATTATCGAAACTTGTGCAGGAACGACCCCGGCGGCATATCTACGCGCATACCGCATAAACCGTGCTTGCGAACTTTTGGCACACACCACGCGAACGGTACAGACAGTCGCGCGCCAATGCGGATTTATAACAGCAAGCCATCTTGGCCAGGTATTTAAAGAACAAATGGGGTGCACTCCTTCGAGCTATCGAGCAGCGAGGCAGAATCTCGATAGCACCAGGCAGAAATCCCGCTAGCCCTTCTTCTGTCACTGCATCAAACTTGCAGGCAAACAACAGAGAGGAGCAATCATATGAAGCACTTTGACCATATCGTATTTGACGTTGATGGGACATTGGCAGATACAGAAGAAAGCGTTCTGTCATCGCTTGTCCAGATTGTCCAAGAAGAGACCAGCAAAACGCTTCCCCGACACGAGCTTGACTTTGCCCTCGGCATACCCGGCAAGGATGCCCTTGAGAAACTTGGGATCTACTCGCAGGCAACGTTGGATCGCTGGTGCCAAGTTGCCGCCAGCTTTAAAAGCACCATCAGCGTGTTTCCAGGTTTGCTTGAAGTCATCGCAACGCTCGCCGATAGCGGCTGCAAACTTGGCATCGTCTCCTCACGTGCGCGTGACGAATACGCAAAAGAAATTGCACCCCTTGGTTTCGATAAGTATTTTGAGCACATCATCCTTGTCGAAGACACAACCGAACATAAACCCGCACCCGCACCCATGCTCGAATATCTCCGACGTGCGGGCGCGAATCCTGGCAACGTCGTCTACGTTGGCGACACCGTCTACGACGAACAATGCGCAACTTCAGCAGGGGTCAGTTTTGCCCGAGCAGCATGGGGATCACACCAAGATATCCCAAACGCCACCTACAACCTCAAAACCCCCAACGACCTACTAACCCTAACAACCAAATAACCCACGCGTCCCACCCTTTCAGCCCCAACACCACAAGGGCGACGACCTCGAGTAGGTCAACCTGGGAGGGACGAGGGCTTAGTTCCCCAATCTTTCCGCAGGGGGCAAAAAGCCTCGCCGCACGAAGTGCGCAGCGAGGCTTTTTGCATGCCCGAGGACGATTGGGGAACTAAGCCCTCGTCCCTCCCCGGGATATGTAGCGAGTCGGAGTACCCTTGCTGTTACTCTGCTTTGCCCACAGAGTTGAGGTTGGTCATGCGGATCTTAACCAGCTCGGTGATCTCGCGCATGCCCTCCTTGGCCGGCTTCTTAGGATCGAAGCAGGCGGGGTTCTCGGCCATGTAGGCCATGAAGCCCTTGGTGTAAGCCTGACGCAGCTCGGTGGCGTAGTTAACCTTGCAGATGCCGTTCTTCACAGCCTCGGCAACCTGCTCATCGGGCACACCGGAGGTGCCGTGCAGGACCAGCGGCACGTCGACGGCGTCGCGAATGGCCTTGACCACGGACTGCTCGATGTGAGGATCGCTCGTGTACACGCCGTGGCTGGTGCCAACGCCAATGGCCAGCGAGGTGCAGCCGGTGCGCTCAACAAACTCCTTGGCCTCGGCAGGATCGGTGTAGGGGCTCTCGCCCTCAACCGCGGGACCGTCGTCCTCCTTGCCGCCAACCTTACCGAGCTCGGCCTCGACGGGCACGCCCATGGCGCGGCCAGCATCGGCGACGGACTTGGTCAGAGCGATGTTGTCCTCGAAAGACTCGTGCGAACCGTCGATCATGACGGAGGTGTAGCCCGTGCGGAAAGCCTGCATGCAGCGGTCATAGCCATCGCCGTGATCGAGGTGCAGGGCAACGGGCACGGAAGCGCGCTCGGCGGCAGCCTTGACCATGCCGTAGAAGTAGTCCAGACCAGCGGTCTTGATGGTGCCCGGGGTGGTCTGCATGATGACGGGGGACTTGGTCTCCTCGGCAGCGGCCAGAACGGCCATAACGAACTCGAGGTTCTCGACGTTGAACGCGCCGACGGCGTAGTGGCCGGCCTGAGCGTCCTTGAGCATCTTTTCGGTGGTAACAAGTGCCATGAGCGTTTGCTCCTCTCCCTCGCCCGCATCTGGACATCGGGCGTAGTTGTTCACAAGGTGTTTTACCTTGCGTTTTGCTGCGCTCATTGTATGAAATTCAGCGGGTATGCATGTGCGAGATATTGTCATCGCGCGAGGTCCAACCTTCATTTTTGAAAAGCAAACGGAAGGGGTCGAACCCGAGCGTGCGTGTTCGAAATTGAGTTTTGAGCTTTGATCATCTTTCTTTTATAGAAAAAGTAAGTAATCGAAAGGCGTTTTCTTACTTAAAAAGAAAATGAACGAAAATAGACTCAACACAATTCCTGCAAATTTCAGACGATGATGGAGCGGATATGGCCCATGCAACAACCCGAGCTTTCGCCGATGAGCGTCGCGCCGCCATTATGGAAATGCTCGAACATAACGCCTCAGTGCAAGTGGCAGAAATCGCCCAGACTTTTGGCGTGTCCTCCGTTACCGCCCGCGCCGACCTAGACGCGCTCGCCGAGTCCGGCAAGCTGCGCCGCACGCATGGTGGCGCTGTGTCGCTCCAGAAGCGACTGACCGTATCCACCCAGGATCGCCGTATCAACGTCAATGTCGCCGCCAAGCAGGCCATCGCGCAAAGCGCCATCGAGCTCGTCAATGACGGCGACACGCTGCTCGTCGACTCGGGCACCACGGCGCTCGAGTTTGTCCGGCTCCTCGACCAGCGCGATGGCATCACCGTCATCACGGCCGACATTACCATTGCCGATTACATCGACGAGAGCATGCCCTCGGTCGATGTCGTCATGCTGGGCGGGGCACTGCGCAAAGGTCATCGCTATCTGTACGGACCGCTCACCATGCAGGCGCTCCAAATGGTCCATGCCGACCTTGCCGTCATGTGCCCCGGCGCTTTTGTTCCCGGCTGCGGCTTTACGACCGACTTTCCGCAGATGGCCGAGACCAAAACAGCCATGATCTCCGCCGCCCGTCAAGGCGTTGCCCTCATGGACGCCAGCAAGGTCAACGGACGCGGCATGTACCGCTTTGCCGAGCTAATCGACGTCAACGCCATCGTGATGGACCGTGACCCCGATCACGCCGTCGCCACCTCAATCGCCGAGATCGTCGACAACGCCCGCCCAAATCTCCTCATCGCCGGCGCTTAAACAAAAACCACCACAAAGGTGCCTGTGAACTGCGCCCCGAAACTTGGACTG
>NZ_QROQ01000042.1:0-10494 GCF_003475115.1 Collinsella sp. AF37-9
AACACGCCGAGCGCCACGGCCAGCGCGGCGGCGCCGAGCGCCGCAAGGGCGAGCAGCTTCGCCGCGACGGCGCGCCCGCGCGAGGGGACCGCCATGAGGTTGGCGAGGCGCCCGGCAGCGCGCTCCTCGTCCACGGCAAGTCCGCAGACGATGGCGGACATGAGCGGCATGAGGGCGCCAAGGAACTGGACGTAGGCGTCCGCGCCCAACGCCGGGTCCCATCGGGCTACGGAGAAGTACTCGCCGCAGGCAAGACCGGCCGCCAGGCCGCAGACGAGGTGCACCGCCGTGAGCGGGGAGCGCGCCAGGCGCAGGGCCTCGGAGAGCAGGGCCCGCGAGAGGGTCATGCGCGGCGTCGGGTCGGAGATTCGTGACATGGCCATCACCTCTCCTCGGAGCGCGCGAACCAGGCCGCACCCGCCGCCGTGAGCGCGGCGAACGCGAGCGCGCTGACCGCAAGGCCCGCCAGCGTGAGCATGCCGTCCGCCGCGAGCGCCCCGCCGAGCGCCATGTCCGCCGCGAGTGGCTCGCCGCTCGGCAGCACGGGGATGAAGCTCGTGGGGATGACCATGCTCGCCGACGGCGGAAAGAGCTGCGGCAACGGCACCAACGACCAGGCGAACCCACCCACGAGCTGCGCGACGAGCGGGCAGAAGATGCCCGCGAGCATGCCGAGCCGCGCCGTGAGGAAGAGCCCTGCGGGGATCATCCACGCCGCGGTCACCGTGTTGACGAGCGCGCAGAGGAGCATCGTGAGCGTGCCCGCGGCCGTGAGGCCCTGCGAGGAGAACGCCGATCCCGCGAGGTAGATGCCGAAGACCACGAGGTTCGAGAGCGTGCAGAGCGCGAGGCACCAGAGCGCCTTGGCCCACCAGGCGCGCCCGAGCGGGAAGCCCAGGCCCAGAAGCCCCCGCATCCGCGTGCGAGCGTCCGCCCGCGCGACGCACGCCACCACGAGCGAGAGACACACGGGCAGGAAGAGCGCGTACCAGTAGTTCCACGCGCTGAAGATCTGCACGCCCCGGTAGGGCATCGCGCCGAGCAGCGGCATCGGCAGCGCCATGAGCACGGCCAGGCGAACCGGTGCCGCGTGGCGCGACTTCAGGGCCTCGGCGCGCAGGGCCGCGAGCAGGCCGCCTTTCTCACCCGTCATGCCGCCACCTCCCCGCGCGCTCGTCGCCCTTCCCGACAGAAGCTCATGAAGAGTTCCTCGAGGTCCTGCCCGGGCCGAAGCGCATCCTCGTAGGCGAGGCGCCCCCCGCAGATGATGCCGATGGTGTCCGCCATCTGCTGCACCTCGGAGAGGATGTGGCTCGAGACGATTACCGTCGTACCCGCCGCCGCGAAGCCGCGGATCTGGTCGCGCAGCTCCTCGATGCCGATGGGGTCGAGCCCGTTGGTGGGCTCGTCGAGCACGAGCAGGCGTGGCCGGGCGATCAGCGCCAGCGCGAGCCCCAGGCGCTGCCGCATCCCCATCGAGAAGCGCCCGGCGCGCTTCTTCCCGGTGTCCGCGAGGTCCACGGCGGCGAGCACCTCATCTATGCGGCTCTCGGGAAGGCCCAGCAGCGTGGTGCGCACGCGCAGGTTCTCGCGCGCGGTGAGGTTGGGGTAGAGCGGCGCCTCCTCGATGAGGCTGCCGATTGCGTAGAGGTCCTCGCGGCGCCAGGCGTGCCCGGCAAAGAGGATCTCCCCGGCCGTCGGCCGCAGCATCCCGCAGATCATCTTGAGCGTTGTCGACTTGCCGGCGCCGTTGGGACCGAGCAGCCCGTACACCTCGCCCTCGCGGATATGAAGGCTCACGTCGGCCACGGCGTCCTGCGCCTGGTCGCCGCGGCCAAAGCGCTTGGTGAGCCCGCGCGTCTCGAGCATGTAACCCATGGGTTTATCCTTTCTCTTCCGGGAGCGCGGGCCGAGTCACCGTGCCCGCGCGCCTTACCTTTCGGGTTCACCATCCATGGTGGGGCGTGTTTCTAACGAAGCCGTAACGGCCGTTGGGCTCTTTTGGCGCCAACCCTTCTCGACCCGCACATCATGATTAATTTGCTTAAGGCAACAACTTTCCCGATCGATGTAATCACCGAATCAAAACGTGTACATCAGCCATCAAAGATGCCGAAAAATGTCATATTTGGAGGCTGATGTACACAAATGCAGAATGCCGCACAACCCAGTAGCATCCTCCATATGTCTGGACTCTCTATGCTTACGCTGGATAGACATCGCCGGAACGGGTATAGTATCGAAAGTTTTGTCGTTAACCAGCGGGGGAGTCCTGTGGGCATCAAAAAGAAGATCAAAAAGGAGCTTATCGGCACTTCCGATTACCCGTCGAATAAGATCTTTACGATCTCCAATTTCATCACCTTTACGCGCCTGATCCTCACCCTGGTATTTCTGTACCTGTTTGTGACGGATAACAACCGCGTCATCGCCATCGTTATCTACGCCGTTGCCGCCTCCACCGACTGGATGGACGGTCAGATCGCCCGCATGACCAAGACGGTCTCGTGGCTCGGCAAGGTCATGGATCCCATCTGCGACCGTGCGCTGCTGTTCACCGGCGTACTTGGGCTGGTGGTTCGCGGAGAGCTGCCAATCTGGGTCTGCGTGCTCATTATTGGCCGCGACATCTATCTGGGCATCGGCACGCTTATCGTGCGTCATTATCACCGTCGCCCCATCGATGTCGTCTTTCCCGGAAAGATTGCCACTGCACTGCTCATGACCGGCTTCTCGCTCATGCTGCTCGGGTTCCCCGTTATTGACGGCCTGCATCTTTTACCTTCAACCCTTACGGCCTTCCCGGGCCTCAACGGAAGCTCGGTGCCCCTCGGCATCTTCTTTGTGTACGGCGGCGTGATCTTCTCCATGCTCACGGCTGTCATCTATTCCATTAAGGGCGGAGTGGCCATTAAACAGGCTCTCGCGCATCCCGAGGACGAGGACATCGACTTTCTGAACCCCGAAATCGAAGACTGATTCGTTGGGGTATGATTACGTACGGTTCATTATTTGCGGCACGTCCGCGATAAGTTAGGGGTTGTCATGGACAACATGGTTAACAATATGCCTCAGAATGATAAGACTGCTGACGCTACCTGCGTATTCCGCGTGCCTTCAAGCGACGTCACCGTTCCCGACCTCATGGCCAACGTGCGCATCACCGCCCCCGTTCTGTCCATCGTCAAGGGTCCGCAGACTGGTGCCGCCTTTGAACTCGAGGACGACGTGACCACCATCGGCCGCGATCCTGCGAACGGCATCTTCCTCAATGACATGACCGTTTCGCGCAGCCACGCGCGCATTATTCGCGAGGGCCTCGGCGCCCGCATCGAGGACCTGGGCTCGCTCAATGGCACCTGGGTCGACGGTGCCATTGTCAACGCGGCCCCGCTGCACGACGGTTCTTCCGTTCAGATCGGTACGTTTACGCTCATCTACCACGAGAGCACGCCGGAGCGCATCGAAACCGGTGAGTAGGGCATGGCCGAACGCAACTATCTGAGTATCGGCCAAGTCGTCAACCTACTTCGAGGCGCATACCCCGATCTTTCGAACTCAAAAATTAGATTTCTAGAAGATGAGGGGCTCATTACCCCTCATCGTACGCCTAAGGGATACCGTCAGTACTCCAAGGAGGACGTTGATCGCCTGGAGGTCATTCTGCACCTGCAGAAGACTCGCTACATGCCGCTCAACGTGATTAAGCAGCGCTTGGAAAACGCCACGGACCTGTCAACGCTCGCCTACGAGGTGGGCTTGCTGTCCGATGTTCCGCTCAAGACGGAGCCCAAGGAGACTAAACAAAAGCTGCATCCCATCGAGACCATTCCCGATATGTTGGGCGTCGAGATCTCGTTTATCCGCTCGCTCGCCGAGAACGACCTCATTCGCATCATCAAGAGTCCGCAGAACCGTGAGCTCGTCGATGGTCGCGATTTTCCGATCATCCGCTACTGCTCCGAGCTGTCACGCTTCCATATCGAGCCGCGCAACCTGCGTCAGTACGTGTCTTCCGCCAACCGCGAGTCCTCGATGTTTGAGCAGGTGCTCGTGAGCATGCTCGGAATGGATACCTCCGATGACGAGCGCGACGCCAAGCTCGAGCGTGCGTTTAAGAAGCTTCACGACCTCACCGAGGGTGTGCATACGGCACTGCTCAAGAACCGCGTTTTTGAGTCGCTCAACGCCGTGGTCGAGGATGCCGACATCGATGCACTCGATGAAGAAATCGCTCGCTCCGAGTCCACCAAGGCCAAAAACGAAGAAACTGCCGCGCCGGCTTCACACGAGGATTCTCTCGTAAAGCCGCTCAAGGTTGTCGCCCCTTCGCAATCCGACACTGTCACCGCGGGCAAATAACAGCTACCGCTTATCCGGCAACCCATTGAAAGGTCATGCAATGTACGACTTCGAATCTCAAATCGTCGACATCCCCGACTATCCCGAGCCCGGAGTCATCTTCAAAGACATTACGCCGCTCTTTGGCAATCCCGAGGCGCTCAAAGCCATGACCGATGCCCTCGCCGAGCACTTTGCCGGCATGGGGATCACCAAGGTCGTGGGTCCCGAGGCCCGTGGCTTTATGGTTGGCGTACCGGTGGCTGTGGCCCTTGGTGCCGGCTTTGTTCCCGCACGTAAACCGGGCAAGCTACCCCGCAAGACGGTGAGCCAGAGCTATGAGCTCGAATACGGCACCGACTCTATCGAGATCCATGCCGATGCCATTACCTCTAAAGATACCGTGTTGATTCTGGACGACTTGGTCGCGACGGGCGGAACCGTCGAGGCAACAGGTAAACTTGTGCGAGATATGGGCGCAAAGCTTGTGGGCTACGGGTGTATCCTTGAGCTTGCGTTTCTCAACCCGCGCGAGAAGCTCACGCCGACTGACGACGATGTTGAGCTCTTTAGCCTGGTGACGGTGGACTAGCCGTTACCCTTAGTTACTGGAAAGGAAGCTACATGCGCACAGCAAACACGCACAAAAACATGGCACGCTGCGCTGCTACGGCAACCCTCGCTTGTGTTTTGGGCTTGGGCCTCGCGGCTCCTGCCTACGCCGATACCGCATCCGACCTTGCCGCTGCTCGTACGAAGCTCGAGCAGATCGGTACCCAAACCCAGCAGATTTACGATGATCTCGCCACGCAGACGCAGGCGCTCGATCAGACTGCTGGCGAGATCACGCAAAAGCAGCAGGAGATCGCTGACGGTCAGGCCAAGCTCTCGACCTATGTCGCCGGCGAGTACAAAACCGGCGGTCTGAGCCTGCTTCAGGTTCTGACCGGCGTCGATGACCTGAGCGATATGCTCAACCGTCTGTTCTACTACGGCAAAGTTTCCGATAAGCAGGCTCAGACCATTCAAGAGGTCAAGGAGCTTAAGCAGCAGCTCACCGATAAGCAGGCCGAGCAGGAGAAGAACGTCGCCACCACGCAAAAGAAGGTCGATGAGCTTAACGCCCAGCAGGCTGAAGCCCAGAGTGTCGTGAACTCCCTGGATTCACAGTTGCAGGCCGAGCTTGCTGCCGAGGCCCAGGCCAACGCCGCGCTGCAGGCTGGCATAAATGCTAGCACCGCCGAAAAGGCCACGGTGAGCAACGACACCGCCGGTACGAGCGAGAACACCAACAAGGGTGGCGGTACGACCAACGACGGCGGCGGAAACACGCCCGCGCCCGCTCCCACTCCGCAGCCCCCGACGCCCGCTCCGGCTCCGGCTCCGGCTCCGACGCCTTCCGCACCGAGCCAGTCCGTTGACGGCGGTTCCGTTGTTTCGCGTGCCTATAGCAAGCTCGGATACGCTTACTCTTGGGGTGGCATTGGGCCGAACAGCTTTGACTGCTCCGGTTTTGTAAGCTATTGCCTCACGGGACGCTACTGCCGTCTGGGCACCACGGTCGACTTCATGGGTTGGACCCGTGTGTCCGATCCGCAACCCGGCGATGTTGTGGTTAACTCCAACCATACCGGCATCTATATCGGTAATGGTCAGATGATCCATGCTTCCGACTACAAAACGGGCGTCATCATCAGTTCCGTCGCAGCCGGTATGAACAACAACTACATTTTCGTGCGCTACTAAGTCACTCTGTATAGCGAACGAAGGTGAACCTCGTGGCCTTTGAGCTGCGAGGTTCATTTATTTATGACCGTGCTCCATACATGATCCTAATGTGCTAGTTTTCAATACTAGATGCACGCTTCATCGGTGAGCAATATAGCTATAATGATTGAGAAGCATATAGAAAGGACCCTCTATGAGCTGGGCACTTATCTCCGATTCGAGCTGTAACCTCCGCGATTGGCAACCGACCGCGCCCCATACCACCTTTGCATTTGCACCCCTCAAAATTCGAGTGGGGGAGCGCGAGTTCGTCGATGACCTCACGCTCGACGTTCACGAACTCAATTGCGCCGTGCAGGCGGAGTCGAGCGCTTCTTCGAGCGCCTGTCCGAGCGTAGGCGAGTGGACCGAACTCTTTAGGCTTGCCGACAAGACGATTTGTATGCCCATCTCGGAGGGCGTATCGGGGAGCTATAACGCCGCCGCCACGGCACGCGATTTGGTTCTTGCCGAGGAGCCGAACCGTCAAATTCATTTGGTCAATTCACGCGGAGCCGGCGGCAAAATGGACCTGATCTTACTGCTGTTCGACCGGTATCTTGCAAGCAATCCGGATGTCTCATTCGAGGACGCTTGCGCATACTTCAATAGCCTTGAGCAGAACAGCAAAATCCTCTTCAGCTTGTGCAATTACGAAAACCTGGCCAAAGCCGGACGTATCCCTAAGGCAGCCGGCGTCATTGCCAACAAGCTCAATATCCGCATTTTGGGCACGGCGAGCGAAGCGGGCAAAATTGAACTCGTTGGGCACACCCGCGGCGAAAAGAAGATGCTCACCAAGATTGTCGACACCATGGAGGCCGCAGGCTTTACCGGCGGCGAGGTCGTTATCGACCATGTCGAGAATGAGGTGGGCGCCCAAGCACTTGCCAGCCGCATTGTGGAGCATTGGCCCGGCTCCAAGACGATTATCATGCCCTGTAACGGGCTAGATTCATACTATGCCGAGATGCACGGCCTCATTATCGGCTACGGTATGGGCGTGGCGTCGGGCCGATAATATCCAACTAGACAAACGTATGGGCGGGATAAGGAGCCATTGGCTCTTTATCCCGCCCATCTTATACCTCGGTTAGCTATTAAACCCATTGAACTTGAGATAGCTCATCAGATACGCCTTCGAAACGAAGGACGATACCGCACTGCGCACGAGCAACGATTCGCGCGTAACCTGATGTGCGGTATCGGGCACGGGAGTCTGCTCAACAGAAAACGCCGCACGAATCGATGCCTCGAGCTGATCGACAACATAATCGAAAGCCGTCGGAGCGTCGTAGCTCAAGCGCTGAATATTAAAGAGCGCCTGAACCGCAGCGATGGGCAGCACCTGCTTAAAGATACAAATGGCGATGAGACGCGCAATCTGCTCACGGCCATACTGCTTTTTAACCGGAGCAGGAACGAGGCCGACCTTTACGTAGTTATTGATCATCGATGGCGTGATAACGGGTTGCTCTACGCAAATCGAAAGCGGCTCCATCCACAGCGCAACATATTCAATAACCTGATCGCGATAGAGCGTTACGTTGGGCAGCTGGTCATAGCGTGGCAGGCTCAACGCGTTGAGTTTACCCACCATATCGGACTGAATAAATGCATCCGGCAGAACCGTCGGCTGAATATCCTCAGGCTTAATGCTGACCGACGTATCGGACATCGGGATAACATGTTTAGCATGGTTCATAAGAGGCCCCCGTTCGTTTTCTATATTGTATTCTAGGTTATATAGTTTTGCATACTACATAGCCGCAAAGTAAAAGTGGTTGGACGGCACATTGATGCACTGTCCAACCACTATGTTTAAAGATAGCAACCTTACATAAGATATATTATCGTACTTATCCACGGAGAAACGCGTATGCGCTCGTTGCTGCTATGGCTCCATCCGAAACAGCGGTCACAACCTGGCGTAAACGTTTGGAACGGATATCGCCAGCGGCAAATAAGCCAGGCGTGCGGGTGGCCATCGATTCGTCGGTCACAATACCGCCGTCGGACGCCAAATCTACCAGATGCTCTACAAGCTCAGTATGGGGCTGCGTGCCAGCAAAGACAAAAATGCCAAACGAACCAGGATCAAAGGACTCAGTGTGCATTTCACTAGTCGCATTGTCCTTGAACGTGATTGTCGTGGGCATCGCTTCACCAGAAAGCTCAACAATACTAGTTTGGTACCTAACTGAAATATTATCTTTTGCGAGCACCTTTTGAACCACGCCATCGGGGGCACGGAACTGATCGCGGCGCAAGACGATGGTCACGCTGCTGGCGATTTCTGACAAGAACAGGGCTTCCTCGCAGGCAGCATTGCCGCCACCGATAACATAGACCTGTTTACCGCGAAAGAACATGCCATCGCACGTCGCGCAATACGAAACGCCACGACCGCGATACGTATCCTCGCCAACAAAACCAGCAGATCGCGGCGTTGCCCCCATGCAAGCGATAACACTCGAGGCCAGCGTATCGCCCATATCGTGATGCACCGTAAACAGCGCTTTATCGGCATCGTAATCGATACCCGTAACCATGCTCCATGCAACCTGTGCTCCCAGGCCCTCTGCATGCTGCTGAAAACGCTCGCCGAGTTCGGCGCCACTCAAGAGCGGAATACCCGGATAGTTCTCGACCTCATTGGTTGTGGCGATCTGCCCTCCCGACATGCCCTGTTCAATCACGGTCGTCGTTAGGTTGGCACGAGCAGCGTAAATGGCGGCAGCATAGCCCGCGGGGCCGCCACCGATAATCGCAACATCGATCGGCTGATGGGTAGTCATGAAAAGACCTCCTGTCGAAAGATTGGCGTTCTTTGCGCTCATACCCAAATTTACGTGAACATGACACTCATGCACTACAATGATAAATCCGAGTTACAACGTCGAAGGGGAGTTATCGATGGATCAGGCGCAGACGAGCGACGACGCTCCCCTGCTCACGCACAGCACTCCCCAATCGGAGCAAACAGCGCTCTTGGCTCAGCTAAAACCTCTCGTGACCATCGTGCACGCCTCGGTCGGCTCGGGCCACAAGGCCGCCGCAAATGCAATTGCGCAGGCGTTCGACCTCATTCGCGGCACCAGCGGCATCCCCGAGGATGTTGAGATTGAAGTCCTCGATATCCTTGATTTTGGACGCATTAGATTCGACGGCAATAAGACCGCGGCATCTTTTACGGGAGCCACGCGCCCCATCTACGACCTGACCTGGCGATATACGCTTACGGGACATCTTCTCTGGGGTGGAGGCACGGCATGGTCGCGAATCATGTTCCCCGCCTTCAACGAATATATTCGTAGCCGTAGGCCCATAGCCGTGGTCGCAACGCACATCACAGCAGCCAATGTTGCCGTGGGTGCCCGCGTAATTACGGGTATCGATTATCCGGTCATCTGTGTGCCGACCGACTACGAAGTCGAGGGCTGGTGGCCCCACAAGGACACCGATCTATTCTGTGTTGCCAACGAATTTATGGCCGAAACGCTGCGTCCGCGCAAGGTGCTCGAGACAAAGATTCGCATTACCGGCATTCCTATTCGCGCCGGATTCGACACGGATTACGATCGCGAAGAAGAGCTAGCTAAGTTCAACCTCCCCACCGACAAGACCGTCGTGCTGGTAATGGCCGGTGCCAGCTTGCCTCAACCGTACGTTCGCTTTCGCGCGGAGATGGACCGCACCCTCCCCTTCCTACGCAGTTTCGAAGACATGCACTTTGTCTTTTTGCCGGGCAAGGATAAGGAATACGCCGCCCGCCTCAAGACACTCTTCGATGCCATGAAGCTCGAAAATGTCACGGTTCTTGACTATGTCGACGATATGGCGGCCCTTATGCACGGCTGCGACCTGGCAATTCTCAAATCGGGCGGACTCACCGTCACCGAGTGCCTATGCGCACATCTGCCGATGATCCTGCTGGGCAAATCATACGGCCAGGAAAAGGCCAACACCACGATGCTCACCGGCATGGGCGCCAGCATGCACGTCACCACGGCACGAGAGCTCATCGTAACCCTGCGCCACCTGCACGACCATCCCGAATCACTCAAAGCCCTACTCATCAACGGCGAAGTACTACGCCGCCCCCACGCAGCCGAAGACATAGCCATCGCAACCATGGAGCTCGTAGGCAAACCCCAAAAGCGCAAAAGAGCCTTCTGCCGCTTCTACTGGGGCGGCAAGCCAGCGCATATCCGCTAGCGTCTTTATGTCCGCTTACCTGCGGGAGGCCCCTATATATCATCCCGTGCTCAAACATTCTCGCTTCGCTGCGAAACTGCGCGCGGGACGATATATAGGGGCCTCCCGCAGGTAAGCCGCGTGGTGACGCATAATTTCTTTCGCAAATTGACAACCGCATAGCGGAAC
>NZ_QROQ01000043.1:0-10300 GCF_003475115.1 Collinsella sp. AF37-9
GTTCCGCTATGCGGTTGTCAATTTGCGAAAGAAATTATGCGTCACCCGCCTTAACTGGGATTGTTGTATATAGTCCGTTGGCTTTTATACAACAATCCATGACTTTTTTTGTCATGGATACGAAGACGCTTCAGAAATCATTCGGCATGAGATGCAAAGAGCTCCGCGCTGGACTCGGGTGCAGCCAAGAGCAGTTCGCCAATTTGATTGAGATGGATCGTTCCTACTACGCGAGCATTGAAGTCGGACGAAGAAATGTCAGTCTTTCAAACCTCTGTAAAATTGCCAATGGATTCAACATGTCAATTGCTGCGCTGATGACTGGTGTCACCGATACAACGGATTGGTCAATCAATCAGCGAACGCAGTGAGCGAATCAATCGACGGCGTAGCCGGCGGCAAGGTCACGGCACGTGACCGCGCAGCGAGCTCCGCGAGCGAAGGGGGGCAGCATCGCTGTCCCCATTCTTTATCGACGGCTTAGCCGGCGGCAAGGACACGGTACGTGGCCGCGCAGCGAGCTCCGCGAGCGAAGGGGACGGCATCGCCGTCCCTATTTCTTTATAATCTATTTCTCTATTAATTGGTTTCACCAAAATGGGTATGACACAAGCTTCTGAACAGGCTTTTTATCAGAGAATTCAAAGCTACCGAATCATCAAAATGGTGAAATTTTTTACCCAAAAGAGGGAAGCGCTTCACCAAAATGGAACCGACTAACGGCTGTTGAAAACTTTTTATCCCCAAAATGGTGATTTCCTGTTTTCAGTGGAAAACTCGGTAAGTTAAATTATTTACTTACCAGATTTACAAACAAAAGCAGTTCTTAACCCTAAAACCAGAACAGGCCAGAAGCAAAATTAACTCCTGACCTGCGATTTTTCTGGTGCCCCCGGGCGGATTCGAACCGTCGACACCCGCTTTAGGAGAGCGGTGCTCTATCCCCTGAGCTACGGAGGCATGTTGTACTAGTGTAGCAGATTTGCGCCACTACCATGCAGCGCATAGCCACTCTTCGAGATAGTCGTCTGCGACGTTCTTTAATGACTAGTCGTTTAAGAACGTCCCAGGCGACTAGTCGCCTTTATGGAAGAGGCTTTTGATGACGGAGGGGATGCTCTTGGCGCCCTTAGCCGTCACATCGATAAAGTCAGGCGAACGCACGAGCTTATCCTCGTCAACGTACTTGCGGACCGCACGAAGTGTCTCTTTGTCATCGCGCGTCGAAAACGTAAAGTGACCATTGTCCTTGGTGAAGATGGCAAAACGCGTAATCTTCTTGGTGCCGCGCAAAACCTCGGCGGCAATATAGTCGACCTCGTCCCACGGGATTTGGATATAATCCTCGGGATTACGCTCGTTATAGTACTCAAACGCCTTATTGCCCACCATCACGTTACCGTGACTGGTAAGCCCCATCAGGCAGGTTGCCGGCGTTGCCAGATCGACCGTGCTGTTCTGAGATTGCGCCATACGCGCCTCGCCCTCCAATAAAAACAATCGGACCGCATCCAGTGTACCCACCGGGTGCGGTCCGTTTCAATGGCTCAAAAGCCCTTGCCTAGCAACTCTCGGTCTTAAGCCGAAGCGTGCTTACATGAAGCCGCAGACGCGACCGATGATGCCGACGGCGAAGAGAGCCAGGATGATGACGATCGGGCTGACCTTCTTCTTGAGGAGCTTGCAGACCAGAAGGGTCAGGCACACGGCGGCAAGGCCGGGGATGAGCTGATCGAGGTTGGCCTGAAGCGTGGTGACCTTCACCGGGTCGAGTGCGTTGGCACCGACAGAGCTGTACATCGTCAATGCCTGCTTGATGCCCTCAGAACCGGCGGGCAGGTTGGCCCAGTCGATATAGGCGCCAGCGGACTGCGTGACCTTGGAGACGACCGGGGTGAAGGAGATGGACACCCAGCGCTCGACCAGGGCGCCGATGATGAACATACCCAGGATGGAAGCACCCTCGGTGACCTTGCCCATCAGACCGCCGGAGAGGTCCTTGGCGATGGAGGAGCCGACCTTGTAGCCAAACTCCTGCGTGTACCACAGGAAGGCGTAACGGATGATGTTCCACGCGAAGAAGAACAGCAGCGGACCGGCGATGCTGCCGGACAGGGCCAGGGAAGCGCCCAGTGCACCCAGAATCGGGCGAAGGGTGAACCAGAAGGCGGGGTCGCCGACGCCGGCGAGCGGGCCCATCATACCGACCTTGACGCCCTGAATGGCGACGTCGTCAATCGGAGCACCGTTGGCGCGCTCCTCCTCGAGGGCGAGGGTAACGCCAATGACGGGGGCGGAAACATAGGGGTGGGTGTTATAGAACTCCAGGTGGCGCTTAAGAGCGGCAATCTGGTCATCCTTGCTGGTGTAGAGCTTCTTGATCGCAGGGATCATTGCGAAGCACCAGCCGCCGTTCTGCATACGCTCGTAGTTCCACGAGCCCTGAAGGAACTGATGACGGAAGCAAACCTTCTTACGGTCAGCCTTGGTGAGCTGAATCTTGTTCTCTGCCATATGTATCACTCCCCTCCTACTCGTAATCGTTCAGAATGTCGCCGAGCGGGTCACCGGAGCCACCGCCCATGCCGCCACCCTGCTTGGCCAGATCCTTAAGGCCAAGGTAGATGAGGGCAAGGGAGATGCCGATGAGGCCAAGGGCGATCAGCGTGAGCTGAGGGATGGCAGCAAGGACAAAGCCGAGGATGAAGAACGGCCAGGTCTCCTTGGTGGCCATCATGTTGATGACCATGGCGTAACCGACGGAAGCGACCATGCCGCCGCCGACAGCCATGCCGCCGGACAGCCAATCGGGCATAGCGTTAAGCGCGTTGGTAACGGCCTCGGCCGGGATGATGCACAGAAGTACTGCCGGGATGGCGATACGAACACCCTGCATGAGGATGCCGGCGTACTGCCAACGCTCGATGCCGGCGAAGTCGCCCTTCTCGGCGCAGGCGTCCATGGCGTGAACCATAGCGGTAGCCAGGGTACGGCAGATCATGGTCAGGAACAGACCAGCGACCGACAGCGGGACGGCGACGGCGATGGCGGCGGTAACGGCCTTGGCCGAATCGGTGGCGCCACCGTTGAGGGCGAGCACCATGATGATCGAAGAAGCGACCGAGGCCAGAGCGGCGTCAGGCGCGACGGCGGCGCCGACGTTAGCCCAGCCAAGGGCCATCATCTGGAGCGAACCGCCCAGGAGGATGCCCTCCTGAAGGTGACCGGTTACGAGACCGATAAGCGTGCATGCCACGAGCGGCTGATGGAACTGGAACTCATCCAGAATGCCTTCCATACCGGCAAGCAACGCGACAATCGCAACAAGCAGAATAGTGATTGCAGACATGTATCGGACCCTCCTTTACTATGCTTGAGCGGCCAGTTCGGCCTTAGCTTTCTTCAACATGGCGTCGAGATCCTCGGAGGAATCCGAAGGAACCTTGCGGACCTCGAACTTGACGCCCTTGGCCTTGAGAGCCTCGATGGTCTTGACATCGTCATCGCCCATAGCGACAGCGTTAGTGACGACGACCTTGCCCTTGGAGTGGGCCATGGAACCGATGTTGGCTTCCTTGATGTCGACGCCGGCCTCGATGGCCCTGAGCAGATCCTGCGGGTTCTCGAACAGCAGCATCGCCTTGGTGTCGCCAAAGCGCGTGTCCTTGACGACCTCGGCCATCTTCTTGATAGGCACGACGTTGGCGTGGACTCCCGGAGGGGCAGCCTGCTCGATCATGGTCTTGCGGAGCTCGTCGTGAGCAACGCCGTCGGAGACCACGATGATGCGGTTGGGGTTGATCTGCTTGGTCCACGTGGTGGCCACCTGACCATGCAGCAGGCGCGTGTCGATACGGACGTGGGCGATCTTGATGTGCCCGTCGCCGATCACCGTTCCCGGAGGAATGGCACCCGCAGGAGCAGCGGCGGCCGCAGCCGGCTTCTTCTCCTCGGGCTCCAGAGACTCGGGCTTGACGCGCACGCCGGCCTTAGCCTCAGTCACGAGATGTTTTGCGATCGCATGTGCAGTGTTCTTTGCGTCAAAGCGCTGCGAATATGCCTCGATGAGCATAGGCAGGTTGACACCGGTGACGATAGCCCAGGAATCGTGGCCCTCGATGAGCCCGCTGATCTGGTTGAACGGCGTGCCGCCCCACAGATCAACGAGGAAGAGCACCTGCTCCTGGTCCTCGAAGGAAGCGATTGCCTCCTCGACCTTGGCACGGAAGTCGTCGGGGCCCATGCTCGGCTCGAGCGAGACCACGGCAACAGACGGCTGATCGCCAAAGACCATCGAGCCCGTCTGCTTGATTCCAGCCGCCAAGTCACCATGGCTAGCAAGAACAATACTTACCATCACATAACCTCCTTTTTGTCTACGTAATTCCTACACGACAGTTATGGAGTATAGCTGCAAATACAGCAGAATTGTTTGAAAAACTGCAAAAGGTAGCATTATTTGTTTAAACGTCTTAATTTGTTACAAGTTGATTACATTCCAGCATCATTGGCTGATCTGCCGCTGATAACTGATACCCAACCAATACTTACACGACGGATATGCGCATGCTGTCATTATTACCGCTTTTAAACAGATGCAAACGTGCTGAGACTGAGGCTATTTCGTTTAAACAGCTATGCCTTGACTAATGGCGAGCGATATGCTCTAGCAAAGTAGTTATTGGGGACGTTCTTAAATGGCTAGTCATTGGGGACGTTCTTTTTCGACTAGTCGTTTAAGAACGTCCCCAACGACTAAGTTAGGCGATGTGGAGGGGGTTGGCGGCGTCGACGGCATCGGATAGGCCGTCGGGGGCAGCGTCTGTCGGGTCCTCGTCGGGGGTCTCGATCTGCTTGATCATGACCTCCTGGCCCTGCAGCAGATAGGTCTCGCCGCTACCGCAATGGGGGCAGGTCTTGCCGTGCTCGACCGTCGCGTAGTCGCAGCCGCACGCCTCGCAATGCGTCACGGCCTCGACAGGCTCCACAATAAGCTCCGCGCCCTGCGTGATAGGCTTTTTATCTGCCGCCCAGCGCCAAGCATCAAGCAGCAGATCGGGAACGACGCCCGAGACCTCGCCCAGGAGCAGCGTCACGTTCGAAACGCGACTCACGCCATTGGCGCGCGCCACATTCTCGACATCGCGAATGATGTGATAGACGATTCCTAATTCATGCACTTTTTCTTCCGCCGTTCTAACGAACGGCGGTCGACTTGACGCTGCGCGAGCCCCAGACGGACGATCTGCCTTTCAATCGTCGGGCATGGGCAAAAGCCCTATGCCCTCCTCTTTCAAGGCACCTCGCCACGCCTGGGACTCGCTCGCTGTCCAACCGTTCTCTGCGCCGTTCTCTTGTTTGTTGCGTTTTTTATTTCTTCCCAAATTTGATTTTGATCGCACGCTTCAAAGCGTACTTGCCCAGGCTGGGGAGCTTTTGCTCGTATTTGACCATCGTGGAGCACTCGGGGCGATCGCGATCCAGATGGATGGCATCGAACGCGCACTTGGTGGTGCACAGGCCGCAGCCGATACACTTGTTGGGGTCGACGATCGAGGCGCCGCAGCCCAGGCAACGGGCGGTCTCGGCGCGCACCTGCTCTTCGGTAAAGGTCTCGGCGTACTCGCTAAACGGCGCGGCCTTCTCGCGCTCGCGGTCCACATGGGCAACCTCGCGGCTCGCGTTGTCGTAGCTCTCGATCACGACATCGTCGCGGTCGAGCGCGGCGTAGCGGCGCTGGTTGCGGCCGATGGTGAGCGTGGAGCCCGGCTGCACAAAGCGATGGATGGACACGGCGGCCTCGTGACCGGCGGCGATGGCGTCGATAGCAAAGCTGGGACCGGTGTAGACGTCGCCGCCCACAAAGATGTCGGGCTCGGCGGTCTGGTACGTCTGCGGATCGGCAAGGGCACCCTGGCTGCGGCCGAGCTCCACCTTGGAGCCAGCCAGCAGGTCGCCCCACACAATGGACTGGCCAATCGACATGACGACACGGTCGGCATCGACACGGCGCAAGTCGTTCTCGTCATACTCGGGCGCAAAACGGCCCTCGTCGTCAAAGACACGCGTGCAGCGCTTAAAGGTGATACCGCACACACGACCGGCCTCGTCCAGGTGAATCTCCTTGGGGCCCCAGCCGCAGCTAATGTGCGCGCCGTCCTCAATGGCCTCGCGACGCTCCTCCTCGCTGGCAGGCATCTTGACCTCGCTCTCCAGGCAGAACATCTCAACGTGCTCGGAACCCAGACGGCAGGCGTTGCGCGCGACATCGATGGCCACGTTGCCGCCGCCCACCACGATGGTGCGCCCGGGCAGCGCGTCGATCTTGCCGCTGTTGACCTCGCGCAAAAAGTCGACGGCCACGGTCACGTCCTCGGCATCCTCGCCCGGAATACCGGCAAGGCGGCCACCCTGGCAGCCAATGGCCACGTAAAAGGCTTTAAAGCCCTGCGCGCGAAGCTCGTCGAGCGTCACATCGCGACCGACCTCCACGCCATAGCGGAACTCGGCGCCCATCAGGCGAATGACCTCGACCTCGGCCTCGATAACGTCCTTCTGCAGCTTAAAGCTGGGAATGCCGTAGGTGAGCATGCCGCCCGGGCGCTCGTTTTTCTCGAACACGACGGGCTTGTAGCCCTTCTCGGCCAGATAGAAGGCGCAGGACAGACCGGCCGGACCGGCGCCGATGATGGCGATCTTCTGGTCGAAGCCGCCGGCACGCGTCGGGGTCACCACAGGTGGGACATAGCGAGTCGCGGCATCCAGATCGCGCTGGGCGATAAACTTCTTGACCTCGTCGATGGCCACGGCCTCGTCCACGCGACCGCGGGTGCAGGCATCCTCACAGCGGCGGTTGCACACACGGCCGCAGATAGCGGGCAACGGGTTCTCGCGCTTGATGAGCGCCAACGCCTCGTCATAGCGGCCCTGCGCCGCGAGCTTCAAATAGCCCTGAACGGCAACGTGCGCGGGGCAGGCCGTCTTGCAGGGAGCGGTGCCGGACTCATGCGTCTCGATACGGTTGTCGTTGCGGTAGTTGGGCGACCACTTGGTGTGGTCCCACTTGGTGGCATCGGGCAGCTCCTGGCGCGGATACTCGGGCACCTGTCCGCCGGCCTTTTTGCTACAGAGCTTCTGGCCCAGTTTGGCGGCGCCGGCCGGACACACCTCAACGCAGCGACCGCAGGCCACGCACTTGTCCTTCTCGACCTTGGCGACGTAGGCCGAGCGCGACAGGTTGGGCGTGTTGAACAGCTGCGAAGTGCGCAGGGCGTAGCACACGTTGACGTTGCAGTTGCAGATGGCGAAGATTTTGTTCTCACCGTCGATGTTGGTGATCTGGTGCACAAAGCCGTTGTCCTCGGCCTGGCGCAGGATGTCGTAGACCTCCTCGCGCGTCACATAATGGCCGCGGTCGGTCTCGACCACGTAGTCGGCCATATCGCCCACGGCGATGCACCAATCGGCCGGGTCGTCGGCGCAGCCCTCTCCCATCACGCGACGGCTCGCGCGGCAGCTGCAGGTGCTAGCGGCATACTTACCTTCGTATTTGTCGAGCCAATGCTCGATATGCTCGATCGGCACCGAGGTGCTCGCGGCATCGATGGCCTTCTCGACCGGAATGACATGCATGCCGATGCCGGCACCGCCGGGCGGCACCATCGGCGTGGCCTTGGACAGCGGTCCCTTGGACGCCTGCTCAAAGAACTTGGCATAGACCGGATGCTCCTCGAGCTGGCTCACGCGCATGTTGAGGAACTCGGCGGAACCCGGCACCAGCATGGGCAGCACCCACTGCTTGGCGCGCTCGGGGTTTTCCCAGTTGTACTCGAGCAGACCCGTGTAGCTCATGTCGTCGAGCATTTTTTCGATATCGGCCTCGGGCATGCCGGTGAGCTTGACCATCTCGGGCAGCGTATAGGGACGGCGCATCTTCATCTTGCAGAGCACTTCGGCCTGCTCGTCGGTTGCGGCCTCGGCAAACGACCAGTACTCGTAGCCCAGCAGCTCGTCGCGGTGCAGCAGGCGGTTGGTGCAGTGCTCACACAGTTTGACGATGGCCTCGCGCGGATGCTCCGGTATCGGCGGCACGAACTCCGCGCCGATATCGGGCTCGGTATAGCTAATCCCCGGTCCGTTGAGAATCATAGTCGTCCCTTCTCTTGCCACAGCCCGGCGAGACCGCAGCGCCCCTCTTTTTTGCAGGCCGGGCATGCCCCCATGCCTTTCACCCGCCATTGTTGACATTGTGTCAAAAATAGTATTGACGAACCGTCAACAATATTCAAGACTGTTAGGCGAACGGTCAGGCAAAAGAGGATGAAAGGCGGCAAAACATGGGCAACAACGCAGCAGATATCTCTGTGGTCGATGCCGTCCCCGCATCCGATAGCGCGGCAAAACGCCTGACGGGCGACGAGCGCCGTCGCGAGATCCTCGCCGCTGTGCGCGCCGTGAGCGCCGAGCTTGGTGTGTCCCATCTTTCGGTATCGGCCGTGACCAAGCGGGCTGGCTGCACGCGTTCGCTGTTCTACCACTACTTTGCCGATATGGATGCCGCCGTCACCGCCGTTATGGACGAGGCAATCGACGGCTTTATCGCCGAGCTCGAGCAGTGGAACGCCAGCCGCACGGTTGGCGACATCGAAGGCGCACTCGACACCGTTGCTCCGCTCTTTAAGCGCCTGGTCGTGAGCGGCCACGAGTTGCCGAGCACGCTCACCTCGAGCAGCGGCGCGCTCTACGGCGGCTTTTTGCACAACGTGGTCCAGCGCGTGGCGCAGTATATCTGCGATACCACCGTGGTGGATTTTGTCGCCCATCATGAGCTACGCATCGACCATGTCTACGAGACGTTCTACACCCTCATTATGGGGTTGTTGATGTATATCCGCACGCACCCCGATGTGCCCGACGAGACGGTCAAGGAAATCATCGCCTCGACACTCCACATCGAGGGCTATACCGCCAAGTATCCGGAGCGCAAGCCCCAGAACTGACGACATTTGGCCAAACTGCCCGCGATCAGAAGAGGGGCCGCGGGCGTGTGAAAGGAGAGCAGCATGCTGTTCGATGTTTGGGGTAGCGATACCCTTATCCACTGGGCCGGCTGGGCCATGGTCTTTATTGGCCTGATCGTGCTCAACGAGATCGGCCGCCGCACCAAGCTGGGCGCGGCAATCATCTTTGGCGTGGCTCCGCTGGCCATGACCATCTACTGCGTCGCTATCGCCATCGGCGTTTCGCAGGGCGCCGAGTGGGCGCTCACCAACCCCACCCATGTGTACCAGAACAGCTGGTTCCACTACGCCAAGGTCTACGCGGCGTTGGCCGGTTGCTGGGGCTTCATCGCCATTAAGTATCAGTGGGGCAAGATCGGCAAGGCGCACTGGTTCCGCGCGTGGCCGTTTGTGATCGTCGCCATCAACATCATGATCGCCGTCGTGTCCGACTTTGAGAGCGCCTATCACTTCTTTGTCCTGGGCCAGTCCACTTGGGTCACCTCCGAAGGTGCTACGCAGCTTGCCGGCTGGAACAACGTGTTCAACGGCATCGCCGGTATCATCAACATCTTCTGCATGACCGGTTGGTGGAGCGTCTACGCCTCCGAGGACAAGACCGACATGCTGTGGCCCGACATGACCTGGGTCTACATCATCGCCTACGATATCTGGAACTTCTGCTACACCTACAACTGCCTGCCCGCCCACTCCTGGTTCTGCGGCTTTGCGCTGCTGCTGGCGCCCACCGTCGCCGCCTTTATCTGGAACAAGGGCGGTTGGATCCAGAACCGCGCCTTTACGCTGGCCATTTGGTGCATGTTTGCCCAGGTGTTCCCGTACTTCCAGGAGGAGTCCATCTTTGTGACCCACTCCACGCTCGACCCCAGCGCCGCTACTGCGGTCTCGATCGCCGCACTGGTCGCCAACATCGCCGCGATCATCTACATCGCCTACCGCGCCAAGAAGCTCGGCCGCAATCCCTACAAGCAGGATGTCTTTGAGGGCACCAGCGATTGGGAGAAGGCTACCGCTCGCCGCGCCAAGGTGGATTACGCACACGCCGAGTAACGCGCTCGCTGCCGTCCGCATTTGGATGTAGGCGCGTCTCTTTGGCTCCGTAATCTCGCGTTATGCGCAGCCCCCGGAAAGCAATTCGTTTGCTTTCCGGGGGCTTTTTGCTGTCGCGCGTGCATTCATGCACATATTCACAATGTATCGCGCAGATAAAATCGAATTTCCGACTGCACGCCAGGGTAGCGCGCAGAGATGTGGTGTAAGAGGCGGGGCATGCCCCGCCT
>NZ_QROQ01000044.1:0-9480 GCF_003475115.1 Collinsella sp. AF37-9
AACGGACGCTAGGGAGCCACCCTTACACCAACATTTTCGACGCGATCCACCTACGCCCACTCCGACACCGCAAGCCAAAACGGCGTCACCTTCACCGTCTCGTGGAACGACGCCCCCGCGGGCGCCGCGACGACCTTCCACGTAACCCAGACCAACGGCTCGTCCCAGGCCAAGGCGCGCATGGACGTGCCCACCTACTGGGACGGCGGCAGCCAAGAAACCGTCTGCGACCCGTCGCGCGCGACATGGGCCAGCTACCACAGCCTGGGCACCGCCGGCCACGACTTTACCTTTGACTTCACGGCATCGGGCACGTACCGCATCTACTTCTACTTTATGGACAACGACAGAAACGACCCCCAAAACGACAAGGGGATCTACTACCTGCGCACCACGGCAGAGGTGACCGTCAACGACCCCGCCCGCCCAAGCGTCACACAAATCGTCAACAACGCCGTAGCCCAGTGCAAACAAGAAACAGACGGCTCGGAATACGACATGGCACTGTGGCTCCACGACTGGACGCTCGACCAGCTGGAGTACGACCACAGCCTCAACTGGTGCTCGGCCGAAAGCGGCCTCACCCGGCACACGGGCACCTGCGAGAGCTACCAGCGCATCTACTCCAAGCTCCTTGACGCCGCGGGCATCGCCAACGGCCGCATCACCGGCAACGGCCACACCTGGAACGCCGTAAAGATCGACGGCAAATGGTGCCAGATGGACCTAACCTGGGAAGACACCAGCGACAACTGGTACGGAGACCTGGAGCAACGCCATCTGTACTTTGGCCTGACCGACGAGCTCATGGCAATCGCCCACTCCGACCACACGGCAAACTACCAGAAGGACGGCTACGCCTACCGCTCAACCGATCTTTCCAACAATTACTTTGCGCGAAACGGCAAAGCCGATGAATGGGCCGAGAAGTATGCCGACCGCATTCAGCAGCACCTGGATGCCAAGGAAGAGTGCTTTTCCATCAATGCAGATAACCAGTCCTTCCCGCCGAGTATCTCGGGGATTCAGAACGGGATTGTTGCTTATGCGATGAATCAGAGGGAGTGGAAGACCGGTGGCACCAAGGTTGAGCTTACTGCGGCATCTAGCGTCACAAAAGAATCGAACAGCAAATGGAGCGCCAAGTACGACCTCACAGCAAGCTATGAGACCACGTACGCCATAACAACCATGCCGAAGGACTGTGAAGTATACAACGGAGCCCAAGCCGAATTCACCGTAACGGCACCAAGCGCGACATCGTTCCAATGGCAATGCTCCGACAACGGAGGTTCAAGTTGGTACAACACGGGTATAGGCGGCGAAACTTCCAGGCAGAAAACCCTGAGGTTTGCATCCAATGCCCAGCTCGCGAAGAGGCTCTACCGCTGCCTAGTCTCGTTCCCGAACAGCAGCACCCTCGCAAGCGAGCCCGCACGCCTCGTCCTTGTCGCCCGATACGCCATCAGCTCCCAGCCCGAAGACTGCACAACTGCCGCAGGGTCAACAGCGTTCTTCGCCATCGAAGCAGAGCGGGCTACTTCGTTCCAGTGGCAATGCTCCGACAATGAGGGCAGATCATGGTACAACACGGGGATCGGAGGTGAGACTTCCACGCAGGCGAGAATCGAGTTCACTGCAAGTACGGGATTGTCAAAACGCCGCTATAGATGCTTGGCATTCTTCCCTGATGGGACTAGCTCGGCTTCAAACACTGCGCAACTAAAACTAAGCGCTAACCAAATAACCGGGCAACCGCGAGACACGGCCGCCTCGACAGGATCCGAAGCGTCTTTCTCCGTGCGAGCCCTAGGTGCCATCTCGTACCAGTGGCAATGTTCCGACAATGATGGGAAGGGCTGGTACGACACCGGGATTGGCAATGCCGCCTCAAAGCTGCCTACGCTGCGGTTCACCGCCAGTGCCGCACTTGCGAAACGTCTCTACAGGTGCGTTGTCACCTTCCAGGATGGAACAACAGCTGCGACTCAAAACGCCAAACTCTCGTTATTGTCGAATAAAGAGAGGATCACCACGCAGCCGAAAGATTGCGCAACGAGCGCAGGAATTGAGGCCTCGTTCTCAATCGATGCTGAGCACGCGGCCGCATTTCAATGGCAATGTTCTGACAACGGAGGCAGGACCTGGTACAACACCGCAATCGGAGGTGTCACATCGAAAAGTTGTACCATAAGTTTCATCGCAACCGAAGGCTTGGCAAAGAGGCTGTTTCGATGCTTAGTCTCCCTCGAAGACGGTTCGACGCAAGCCTCCGAGGCAGCCAGGCTGCTTCTACGGTAAAGGCGATCTCATACTTTGAAGCGCCCGCAAAGCCGCTACCGGATATCACAGACCCCACGGCCACCGGAGACGTACAAAGTGTCGCCAACGACCATGTCGCCCATGGGGCTGGCCAACATCACGGCGAACTCTGCGATCTCCTCGGGCATGGCGAACCTGCCAAGCCTGTTGTCCTCAGCGGAGATGCTGTCGCCCTTCTCGACGCCAAGAAGAGGAGTCGCCGTACTGCCGGGCGCAATCGCGTTGACTACAATGCCATGAGGAACCAGGGCGGATGCCATGCCCTCAGTGATGCCCTTCAGACCCCACTTCGACACGCGGTAGGGAGACCATGCGGGCTCGTTGCCGGCCGAGGATGAGACGATAAGGATATGCCCATTGCTGACCTTATCGGAAATCATGCGCTTTGCAACAGACTGCACCATGAAGTAGACGCCGCGCAGGTTGATGTCCAAGATGCGATCGTATTCCTCAACTGAAAAATCGAGAAACCCGCCCATGGAGACGTCCTCGGTGTGAACGCCGGCAGAATTGACTAGGATATTGATGGGGCCGTAGAATGCCACCGCCTCGTCGATGACTTTCGAAAAGGTCTCTGGCTCGGCAAGGTCGGCAACAACCCCGGCGCAATTCCCGCCAAGCTCTAACACCACCTTGTCGACCTTCGCGCGCCTAGTGCCGGCGATGACAACATTCGCGCCGTTCTTCAGGAACGCCTTGGCGACCGCCTTGCCGATTCCGCCTGAGCCTCCCACTACGAGGGCGGTCTTCCCCTTGAGCAAGCATTCATCGCCGACGGTCTGCATCACAGGCTGTATATTCTTGGCTTTGAGAGCGACGATGCCCTGCTTGATTGCGTGCTTTAAATTCGCCATGCACCTACTCCTCGACATCCATGAACTTGCCTTTATCGGCCTCAAGCCCCTTCCGATTTCGATCTATGACCAGCTTCGCGTAAAGCACGGGTGCCATGCCGCAGCATGCGATCTTTACTTTCTCGGAACGGCCGACCTCGCTGTTCTTGAACACGGACAGCCAGTTCTTCCTAACGTACGCCGTACATTCTTTCGCGAGCTTGCCTTCGGAGTCCATTTCATCCGCACCTATTATCTGAGTGAGTAGGAACTCGTAGTTTCGCCAGATATGCCAATCGCATGCGTGGCGAACCATCGGAGAGTCCAGAGTCAGGTTCTCTTTAATGAATTTAATATTTCCGAGGGCATTCTTGCCATTTTGAACGTTGTAGTTGGTAAGACCGCTCCCCAAGTTATTCAAACGGTAGTTGTAGACCTTACGTCTACCAACGCCCACATGATTAGAGTGCTGTGCAACCTCGGTAGCAAAGTACAGACCCTCGCCGAACCAAGGAACGGAAAACGAAATATTGTTGTCGACAACTACAGAACGTTTGTACAACTTATTCCAAGGCCCCAGCCGCATAAAGGGATAGATGATGGCAGAGGTGGCGCGCTCTGCCGACCAGGTCTCCCAGACGTCCTCAACAATCTGCTCCCTATCACGCGTTGTAAAGAGATTCACCGAGTAGGACATGTCGGAGCCAGTGCTCTCAGCCAAGTCGACCAAATATTCAACGCAATCGGGCTCCAGCCAGTCGTCACCGTCCACAATCATGAGATAGTCACCCGTCGCGACACCAAGTCCCGCATTCCTAGCGGAGCAAGTGCCGCCATTAGGCTTGTGAATAACAATAGCCCTAGGGTCACGTGTAGCATAGTCATCACAGATGCGACCACTGTCATCGGGAGAACCATCGTCAACGAGAATAATCTGGAGATTCTTGTGGGTTTGAACCTCAAAGGAATGAAGAAGCTTCGGCAGAAATTGTTCAGATTTGTAAACAGCGACGATGATGGAAACAGATGGCTGACTCAAAATAGGACCTTCCATTCATTATTCTAGCGAGCAAGACGGGCGGAGAACTCGCCAACGGTGTCACAAAGGAACTCCGAGGAGGACTCACGGTTGACGGCAAGCGACTCATTGACGCCCGCCCAATCAAAATCGTTGAGGCAAAGCTCTTCTGGCTGAAGCTCCGTGCTTATGCGGGAATCCAACCCGTAGCGAGAAAGAATTGCTTTGTTACGCTCCGCATACTGCTCAGGCAGAATATCGACAAAGGGCGTATTGAACAGCAGCGAAAAAGCAGTCCCGTGGAATGAATCCGTGAGCACGCAGGTAGCATTGTCAAACAGCCAAAGGAATTCATGAAGCGACGGGTAGAACAAATTCTTCCCCATCGTCTTACGAAGCGACGGACGAATGCTAACGACCTCGAGGCCGAGTGACTTGCATGCGGCAGCAGAATAGCGGTCGAATGCATCGCTTGGATGCAGGTTGTAGATCAGGCAGTACTTCCCATTCACCCCGCGGGGAGCACGAGGCTCAACACGATCAAACCAGGCCTCTTTTGAGAGCAGGTGCACGGGGTCGACAACAGTTTGCGCCTCAAGTCCCATTTCCTCAAGAGTTTTCTGCCCACTTTCCTCGCGCACTGAAAGCCTATCAAAGCGCGCAAACGCTTTGGCGGCACGTTCGCGTTCGCGTGGATCGAGGCCATTTTTACCAAAGGAGGAAGAGAAGGAGAACTTGTAGGCATCGTCTGATGCGCCCTCCAAAAGGTAGGCGCCCTCGATGTTTCCATCAGACATGATGTTCCACACTTGGTCGCCTCCCACACAAAGGACAGGGTACTCCGCAAGAAGCTTACCGAGCTCTTCTGAGTCGGTAACCCTACGGCTCTGCTTCAACAAATCACTCCTCATCGCCTCGAACTTACGGGCACCAATCGCTTTTGGAATCGCACGAATCGGACCGAGCGCGCCAGAGGTCCTCATGGCATCTGCTAAAGGAAAGTCCCGGGGGATGCGGTAGTCAACATACTCAGCATTGATACCCATTGAGGCGAACGCATCCTGAAGGGCATATGCTTGCAGAATGGAACCGTAGTTCGGTACTGCATGGCGTGACAATATACCGACGCACTTTTTCATTTCTTATTCCTTACCTTTCGCAATCGGCGGTAACACTTCGAGACGGAAACAAGTATCCGCGCGCGAGCCAAATGCGACTCACGCACATAATTGCCTCAGTAAGGCAACGGATGATGCAAATGACCTGCAAACTCGCGACTCCTATTGCAGACACGGTCAAAAGCGAAACAATGCAAAATACAGCAGATCCAACTGTGGTGGAGGTAACCTCAGTGACTTTGCCAGAGGCGCCAAGAATCGGCCAGCCGACCATCGTTGCATAGAAGGAAAACAGGAGTACGGGTGAAGCCCAGGCGATAACCCAGGAACCTGATAGATAGTCCTTGCCACCGAGCACGAGCATAACTACATCGGAAAGCGCTGCGAAAGCGATGGTGCCAATGAGCAGGACGGGTATAGAGACAAGGAGCAACTTCCTTGCAAAACCGTAGTCACCCCCCTTGACCATATGGGGGTACAGACTGTTCACAATTGGCGAATAAAGGGACTGGATGGCATTAATTGCAGTCACAGCAAGGGACCAGTAGGAAATCATCGCCTTGTTGGTAATCACGATACCAATCAAAAGCGTAGTGAAACCGGAAAAAACGACGGAGGCCATGTTCGAGAAACAATAGAGCGCGGAAACCTTCAGCTCTGAAAGCGCCTCGCATAGGGGGACGAACGTAATGGTGGTACCGAACATTCGCTTGGCGGAAATGAAAGACCAGGCAAGGGCAATAACGCTCGAAAGGATGTCGAGAATAGGAATCCACAGAATGTCATCGATAGAATGGACAACGACGAACGTCAAGGCAGTAGAGACACCCTTCGAGACAAAATAGCGAGTCGTCAATGGACCCATGTTTTCATGTCCCTGGAAAAGAAAGTCCGGAGCAACTGCCTTACCGAATACAGCGACAAATGCAAGCATGGTATATAGCATGTTCGAATGAGTAATGGGGATGAACCAGGCCACAACAACAACGACAGCGCCGGTCACTACACCAAGCAACAGGCGAGCCTCTGTCACAGCGCCGATAGCCCGGTTCTCCTCTTCGACAGTCTCGGATTTTGCTATGCGTTTAGTACCGGAAAGGTTGAAGCCAAAATCGACGAAAGTCTGGGCGAAAGTCATGAACGACACAACATACGCGTAGATCGCGTAACCCTCCGGCAGAAGCACACGTGTCAGATAAGGCAGCGTAATGAGGGGAAAAATGTACTTAACAATCTGCAGTCCGTACTGCCAAACGACATTGCTGTAGAAATGTTTGTGTTGAGAACTCAAAACTAAACTCCGAACAAACCATGAAGAATAAAGCAGGACATATCGGCGACGCTTGCGAGATAAGCCCACTGAACGACAAAACCGATAACCGCAATAATCGCAAGTGCGATATCTATAAATAGATTTACGGCATCATCCTTATGACTCAAAGAAGCTAAGACAAACAACGTTGAGCAAGGCATCGCATACCGAAAGAAAACATCTGCGGCAAAAAATACTGAAACTGCAATGCATAGGGCAGACCAAATGCCTGAAAAAACAAGCAAACCGGATTTAGAAACGTCGTAACGCCTAAACACCAAAAGGATGCAGAAAACAGCGATAGCTTCAAAATAATATCGGTACCCCATAAGCAACACACTATGTTGAGATGCCGCGGCCCATCCCCAATCGCTGAACTCGCTATATACAGAAAACTTATCCAAAGCGCTCATAAATAGAGAAAGAACAGGTATCGTCCTGAAGGAGGCCGGTAAGGCGGCGGAAAGCATATTTGATAAAGGAAGTAATGCAAGACTGATGCCGTAAATGGCAATCTCATTTTTTACGAAAAGCAGCACAACTCTTAAAGCTATCACCGGTAAAACAGATGAATGAGTAGAGGCGGCAAAGGCGTAAAGCAAAATCAATACAACCGGCCCGGTACGCTTCCCAAAGTCCAAATAGAGTGCCAACAGAAGCAACGAAAAAGCCGGGGTACTTTTTGCATAAGAGAGAACGTTGAAAAACGGCGGGATTGCCACTGAAATCAAAAGGGCGGCACAAGTCCTCCTAAACGACCACCCCTGAAGCACGGCATAATCGTCAACAATAAAGGCCAAGACTGAGTAAAAAGTTGCTGTAACTGCGCTTCGCAGAAGATGGTCATCATTAAATCTCGAAACAATCCAAGCAAAAAGGTTGTAACCATGAGACCCCACAGAGGAATAGACACCCTTGATTGAAAGGAGGTCCCAAAATGATGTCTCACGAAAGATAGGCAGACTGTTGGTATATCGATCAATGTCAGCCATTAATGTCGTATTAACCCCATAGGCAATTGCGCCAGAGCAAAGACCAACCAGAATCGCCAGGCCCACACTCGAATGCTTCTCGGACCTAATATAAAGAATAATGAAGAAAATCGAAGCAAAAGGAAAGAGAAAGCATGATAGAAGGGCGAGGAGAAAATAGGCGTTGTTATATGCACCGGCGTCAGATTTGCGAGGAACAATGCGATGCGAGTTTGTCAAATCAAGCTCGAGTGTATCCATCATCCTACGACCTTTCCGGTCAAGTTGCCGTAAAGGCTGTATATAAGATTATGAAGTGCTGGCGAAGATGCAAAAAGCCCGCAGCGAAAGCGCCAAGTCTTGCTCGCAAGAGGGTTGCCGGCGACCTTCCTGCAGCGTTTCCTCGCATTAAGGATATAAGCCTTAGCCTTGCGCCTGTCGATGCATTTATTCAAATCCAGCCTCGACGCAACGCGAAGAGAGCAAAAAGCCTCAAAGCAAGCAAACGCATCTTTCAACTCAGGTCTATCATCAACCACGTCTCTCACAGTTGACAAAGACGCTTCCATGCCCTCAAGGTGCTTGTCTTCGTATTTCTTATTCGTAGTAATGGAACCCTCGCGGGCAAGATAGCCATAAAGCTCTGCGCCAGAAATACAAGCCTTATCAACACTAGAGAAGACAGTAGCTTCAACGCCAAAGTCCTCGAACAGTTGTCCCTCGGGAAACGCAAGGAGCGGGAATAGTTCCCTAGCATACAGCTTCGCGCAGGCAGAGCCGGACTCACCGTTAAGCAGAAGCAACATTCCAAGAAGTTCGTCGCCGGAAACGATCTTGCCTTCGCCAATCTCTTGACACCCAAAGTCGTCAGTCGAGTCAATCTTCTTATATTCACATGTGACAAGCGGCACTCCCGTCTTCTGGGCAAGGGCAACCATATGCCCCACGGCCCACTTGTCCAGGACATCGTCACCGTCCACAAATGTGACAAAGTCGCCAGTAGCACGGGCGAGGCCGAAGTTACGAGCGGAAGAGAGGCCTCCGTTCTCCTTGTGCACGAGTTTAACTCGATCATCATCCGCAATGGTACGGGCACATATATCTGCCGTATCATCGGTTGCCCCATCATCAACAACCACAATTTCTATGTTTTTATACGTCTGGCCCATAAGAGAGCGAAGACAAGCCGCGGCGCATTCGCCCACGTTATACATGGGGACGACGATGCTTACCTTTGGGGTCTTACCGTTTTCCACTGGGAAGCCACCCCCCCCCACAAATCGTTTAATGGGTTTAGCGGGAACCCCGGCAACGATCACGTTGTCGGGAACGTCGCGAGTCACCACCGCATTGGTACCGATAATCACACCGTTGCCAATGGTCACACCGGGCATCACCGCTGCACCTTCGCCTATCCACACGTTATCGCCAATGCGCACGGGCTTAGTAACTATCTTTCGATCATCAGGCGCCATATCGGGCAACGAGGGATCGTCGCCATAGGACCCATGACTGTTATCAGATATAAAAATATTCGAAGCCATGAGCACGTTATCTCCGATAACGACACTCTCATGCGCAGAGATATGAACTCGATCGTTTATCTTGCAGTTCTTGCCGACAATTAGAGGGGTGCCGTCACCAGCAAGGTCGAAACGACAAGAATAACCACAGGTGAAACCCTCACCATAAACGAAGCGACACTTGCCACCACGAAGGTAAAAAGGGCGGCGGACAAGTCTCGCACCAGGGAACAACACCTTGGTGAGAAGTAGCGCCCACACATTTTTAAACGTCTCAGAAGGACCATATTGACCAAACATTAGGCTTCACCATCCTGCATGGCGAAAGTCTTGAGGTACTCCCCCAGCTCTTCCTCCCAGTCGGGCATGTGGAACCCGACCGA
>NZ_QROQ01000045.1:0-7321 GCF_003475115.1 Collinsella sp. AF37-9
TGCTTGGTTTTGGAAGTTCGCGAAGCCCACTTCCAAAACCAAGCACCCCGCCCCGGCACTCGTGGGATAGATAAGAGGGGGAGTAGATGAGTTTTACGAGCGTGGCCTTACAGATGGTGACGGTTTCTTTGCCGATCCTGTTGGGGTGGTGTATCGCCAAGCTGGGGTTTATGAAAGCGGAGTTCGAGCGCGAGCTGTCGCATCTGCTGTTGCAGGTGGCGCTACCGTGCTTGGTGCTTTCGTCAGCGCTGGGCGATGATGTGAAGCTTCCGAGCATTGCCGATACGTTTTCGCTCATGGGACTGTCCTTTGTGATGTATGTGGTGGCGACCGTTATCGCGTTTGCTGTCACCGCTGCTCTTCGCGTTCCCAAAGGGACGGAATGCTCATATCGCTTCGCCGTGCTTTTCGGTAATGCCGGGTTTATCGGTTTTCCGGTTATTTCGGCGGTGTTGGGAAAACAAGCGCTGTTGTATGCATCGATTGCGCTTATCCCCCCAAACTTTCTTATGTTTACCGTCGGCGTTATGTTATTTAGCGGAATAGGTGGTGGCCTTAAAACGCAGATGCGCAATATTGCCGCCTGCTGCAAGAGTCCTGGTCTCATTGCAAGTACTGCTGTGCTTGGGATCGTGCTCACCGGATGGACCGATTGGGGCGTGCTGGGCGACTCGATTTCCATCGTTGGCACCATGACCACTCCTGCGGCATTGTTGCTCATGGGGTCGTCTATCGCCAAGTACCGTCCGCTCGAGATGCTCACCAACTGGCGTGCCTATGCTGCCGTGGCATTTCGCCTGGTTGTCGTGCCGGTGGCATGTCTTGCCGTCGCGCGCTTGTGGCCCGGCATGACGCCCATGTTTATCGCGACGCTTGTGCTCGATATGGCAATGCCGGTGGGCAGCAACGGTACGCTGTACTGCCTTCAATACGGTAAGGATGCACGCCCCATGATGCAGTGCACGTTTCTGTCGATCATTTGCTCCATTCTGACTATCCCGCTCGTAGCCACGCTGTGCGGGTAGGCATCCGGGACGGCCTCGCGCTGGGGCCTTGCCCGGCGGGGTGGCCTTGCTCCGGGAAGTGGGCTTCGCGAACTTCCCGGCCCTCGCCCGTATTACCCCGCTGGGCGAGCCATAGACGCCGCGTACCGATAGGGTAAGGCGGCGGCTTGAAATTGGTGCTATATTCAGCTTAAGTTGTTTAATGCTAGTACGGGAGGCTGATATGGGGCTGTTCAAGAAGAAAAACCCGCAGGATGCCTTTGATCCCGATGTGTTTACCATCACGGATACGATTTTGGACCCGCCGCGGTTTACGTTTTTGCCGGCTATCTACCAGGATGCCACGCGTCGCAAGTGGGCCGTACATCAGCGCGGCGGCGAGCCGAAGATTTTTGACTATGCGGACGTGTTGCAGTGCGAAGTGGCCGAGGCGGGCGATCCGGAGGCCGATGAAGCGGTCTCTAAACAGGAATTTGCCCAGCGTATTCTGGCAAATCCCGCTAAGGCGGCAAAAATGAACGCAGCCAAGCGTAATATGTGTCTTGGTATGGGCGTTGTTGTGGCGGTTCAGACGGGAAAAGACGAGGTTTCCAAACTAGAGATTCCCGTTATGACCGATGAAGTCAAACGCGATTCAAGCCTGTATAAGTCGTATCGGAATGTCGCCGAGAAGATCAAGGCCGAATTTGATGCCATGGGTGGTCTGGCCTAATTTTGGCGACATACGTTTCTGAACGAGGAGTCTGTGCAATGGCAGGCGAATCTTATGCAATTCCCCCCAAAGATCGTGCTGTTGAGGGGATTCTTTGGTATATCCAGCACCATCAGCTTGCCGGCGGCGATCGCCTGCCGGCCGAGCGCGTGCTGTGCGAAGAGATTGGCGTTTCGCGTACGGCGTTGCGCGCCGGTATCACGCGGCTCATCTCGTGTGGAACGCTCGAGAGCCGTCGCGGATCGGGTACGTATGTGTGTCCTCCCAAACCGCTCAATATCTTTCAGGAAACGTATAACTTCTCCGATGCTGTGCGGACTGCCGGCCTGCACCCCTCTTCTCGTCTGGTTTCCACCGGGGCCATCGAGGCGGATGAGGCGCTTGCCGACAAGCTTGGGGTTGCTGTAGGCGCTCCTTTGCTCCGCATGCAGCGTGTTCGACTTATTGAGGGCGAGCCGGCGTCAATTGAGACGGCTCACGTTAACCTGTCCCTGTGCCCCTCGCTTCCCGATCACGATTTTGAGTGTGAGAGCCTTTACGATGTCTTGCTCAAAGAAGGCGGCGTGCGCGTTGAGCATGGACGTGAGCATATCTCCATCTCGCGTTTGAACGCCGAAGAGGCCGAGTTGCTCCAGCAAGAAGAGGGAACGCCGGTGTTCTATGAGAGCACGATAGAATTTGATAAGGACATGCGTTTTGTGGAGCATTGCAAATCGGTGATTTTGCCCACAAAGTTCCGCTTTGCCGATAACGGCGAGAAGAACGGCATGAGGAGCGTGGCAGGTGAACAATGGCTGAAACAGTAGATGCCGCCCCGGTTTATATGCGCATTCGACGCCGCATCGAGGAGCGTATCGAGCGCGGTATATATCCCACGGGTTCCATGATTCCGTCCGAAAAAGACCTCGCCGAGGAATTTGGTACGACGCGCTTGACCATCCGAAGCGCTGTCGATGAGCTGGTTCGGCGTGGGCAGATTCGACGCGTCCGCGGAAAGGGCGCGTTTGTGGCACAGAAAGTGCCCGTTGCCTACGAGCGAACGGGAGGCTTTCGCGAATCAGTTCGTGCTTCGGGCGGCGAGCCGTCCGTCCGCATCCTCGCGCGTTCCAAGCGTTATGCGGGTCCATATTATGCCAACCTGTTTGGCATTGCCGAGGACGATTTACTGTATTCGATTCGGCGTTTGAACTGCGTCAACGGCGATCCCGTATCGATTGAGATGGCGTTCATCCCGTGCCTGCTGTTTCCCACAATCGAAGATATTGACGTGTCGGTCTTCAGTTTGTACGAGACCTATGAGATGTTGGGCCGAAAGCCGGTCATGGCACAGGAAAAGCTCGATATCGAAGCGCTGGGCGCGCGAGATGCCGGTCTGCTTGGACTGGAGCAGGGCGATCTTGCCTTGACGCTTGAGTGCGTGAGCTTCGATGCGAGCGGCCAGGCAATCGAGTACGTCAAGTCGTTTAACCGCGGTGATGCGGGTGGATATACCTATACGTACTAGCTGGTTTTTAGCATAACGGGCTGAAAAGCTGACGGAATTTTGATTCGTTGAGCAAACTGCATATACAACCTTACATGGCTCAAAATCAACCGTTCGCCGATGGGGATAAATTAATCGACAAAGAGGTATCAAAAAGCCGTAATCTGTAACTGTGATTGGTATCAAATACTAATGATTTGTTACGAGGTGAGACGATGAAGATGCTCGATTACGTTCAGCTTGCCCATGTGCGTATGGGAGAGAACCTCGAGCGTTCGTCTGAGCTGGTAGCGCAGCTCGTTGATATTTTCCAGTCCGGTTCTTTTGACGCGCTGCGCATCGTTGCTTCGGGTTCGTCGCGCCATGCCGCCGATTGCGCCCGCGATTACCTGCAAGATACCCTGCAAATGCAGGTGTCCGTTGTGACGCCCGAGGCCTTCGTCGATTTTGAGCACACCTATCCGCAGCATGCGCTCAACATTGCCGTTTCGCAGAGCGGCTATTCGACCAATACGATCGCGGCTCTTGATTACATGCGCGCGCACGATATGGCTGCAGTTGCGCTCACGGCAAACGTCGAGGCACCCATCAAGGAACACGCTGACATCGTTCTTGACTACGGTGTGGGTGTCGAGTCGGTGGACTTTGTGACTCTGGGCGTCGAGGTTCTCGTTGAGTACCTGGTGCTCTTTGGTATTTACGGCGGCCAGGCGCGCGGAACGATTGACGCCAAGGGCGTTGCCCAGCGTCTTGACGACCTGCGCGAGGCTATCCAGGCCAATGCCGTGATGTGCAAGATCGCCGAGGCATATGTCCAAGACCACATGCTCGAGCTTTCTGAGCACATGCCCGCCATGGTCGTCGGCAACGGCCCCAACTATGGCGTTGCCGAAGAAGCGGCCCTCAAGCTGAGCGAGACCATCAAGATTCCTGCCATGCATCACGAGGGCGAGGAGTTCGTCCACGGTCCCGAGATGCAGATAACCCCAGGCTACCACGTGTTTATCGTCGACGATCCGCAGGGGTCGGAGCGTCTTGCGAATATCGCTGATGCGCTATCGAACGTTACGACAAAAACGGTGCTGCTCACGGCCCATCCCAAGGGTAGGGCTCACGAGGTTGCGGTGCCTCAGGTGGCTCCGCTGCTCAGCGCAATTCCCAATCTTGTGTTCTTCCAGACGATTGCGGCCATGATAGTCGAGCGTCTGAAGTCATGGGACGTGCACCCGTATCTTGATGCCGTCTCCAAGCAAATGGAGGTCAAGGCAGAGGGCTACGAAGAGTCAGTCAATGCGCTTAAGGCCAAAGCGGCCGAGTGTTACGGAATGTAAGCGGGTTTTGATGCCCGTTGGCATGGGGGATGTGGAAACAACCCCAGAAAGGAGAGACAAATGAAGGAAACCGAGAAGATCGAGATCATGCATTTCGACCAGGAGGGCTATCTCGAGGACGGCAAGGCGCTCTACGAGACCGGCAAGAAGATGACCGCGCTCGCCGACAAGGTCGCCGACGAGGGCTACGACACCGTGTTCCTGATGGGCGTCGGCGGCACCTGGGACGAGCTCATGCAGCTCGAGTACCTCATGAACAAGTTCGGCGACCGCGACCTCGAGGTCTACCTGATCCACGCCGCCGAGTGGAACGTCATGGGCCACAAGCGCATGACCGAGAAGTCCGTCGTGCTCACCGCCTCCGAGTCCGGCACCACCCCCGAGGTCCTCGAGGCCGTCAAGAAGATGAAGGGCATGGGCGTGCGCGTCTACGCCATGACCAAGCCCGAGGGCCCCATCGGCCAGGCTGTCGGCGCCGAGAACTGCGTCGCCATGGCTTCTGACCATGGTTCGGGCGGCTGTGAGAAGGGCTACTACCTCGCCGACTGCTTCGGCCTGCGCCTGCTCAACCGCCGCGGCTGCTTCCCCAAGTTCGATCTGTTTATCGAGCAGACCAAGGACATCTGGAAGGACATGCTCGATATCCGCAAGCGCTTCGAGCCGCGCGCCGAGGAGCTCGCCAAGAAGTACGCCCTGGCCCCCTACACCATGTTCATCGGCTCCGGCGCCCTGTGGGGCGAGACGATCCTGTTCTCGATGTGCATCCTCGAGGAGATGCAGTGGAAGCGCACCCGCTACATCACCTCGGCCGACTTCTTCCACGGCACCCTCGAGCTCGTGGAGCCCGGCGTCCCCGTGTTCCTGTTCATGGGCGAGGACGAGAACCGCAAGCTCGACGAGCGCGTCCGCGCGTTCCTGACCCGCGGCGTGACCGGCGACACCGACGTCAACGTCATCGACACCGCCGAGTTCGCGATCCCCGGCCTTGACGACGAGTTCCGCGTCATCGTCTCCCCGTGGATTCTGACGGTGCTCGTGACCGACCGCCTGGCTCGCTACTACGAGACGGTCACCAAGCACAACCTCAAGTATCGTCGCTACTATCACCAGTTCGACTACTAAAGAAAACGGGTGCGGGAACGTGCCGGGCTATTGAGAGGAACACAGAATGAGACAGTACATCATCGCCAGCCATGCGCACTTCGCTACCGGCATCAAGGAGAGCGTCGAGCTGCTCTCGGGCGCTCGCGACAACGTCCACGATCTTTCGATGTTCGTCGATGGCCGCATGGACGTGGCCGAGGAGGCCCAAAAACTGCTGGCAGGCATGTCTGCCGACGATGATGTCGTTGTCTGCACCGACCTCTTTGGCGGCAGCGTCAACAACGAGTTCACCAAGATCGTCCAGACGCGTCCCCGCACGTACCTCGTTACCAACATGAACCTTCCTCTCCTCATCCAGTTGCTGTTCTCTGACGAGTCGGCGCCGGTTGAGGAGACGATTCGCGCCATCGTCGCTGCGGACGATACGCGCGTGAAGTTTGTCAACGATCTTTTGGTCGATGACGACGAGGAAGAAGAGTTCTAATCCGCAGCACCTACTGACACGCCGTAAGACGGTACAAGACCTTTGGGGGGTCACATTATGATTCAGCTACTTCGCGTTGACCATCGCCTGCTTCATGGCCAGGTCGCAGTTTCCTGGGTTCAGGGCCTTGGCTCCAACTGCATCTTCTGCGTGGGCGATAAGGTCGCTAACGACCCGGTGTGGAAGACGACGCTCAAGATGGGCAAGCCTGCCGGCTGCAAGCTCGTCATCAAAGATATGGAGCATGCAATCGAAGCTATCAACTCGGGCGTGACCGACAAGTACAAGATGATCATCTGTGTCGCCACTATTGCTGAGGCAAAGCAGCTTGTTGAGGGCTGCCCGCAGATCAAGTCGGTCAACCTGGGCAACACCAAGCCCAAGGACGAGAAGCGTCCCGATGCGCGTCAGGTCTCTCGTCAGATCTTCCTGACCGCGGCCGAGGAAGCCGATGTGCGCGAGATGCTGGATCGTGGCGTTGAGGTCGAGATTCGACCCCTGGCCGATGACCCCAAGGTTGACTGCGCCAGCGTGCTCTAGGCGTTCAATTTCGAAGAGTCTGAGCTCTTCGTAGTTTCCTATTAGGAAAGGGGGATATATGCTTACCCAAGCAATCCTCATCGGACTTATCGCCGCATTTGGTAAGTTCGACTTCCAGCTCGGTACGCTCTATGCGTTCCGCCCCATCGTCCTGTGCCCGCTCGTGGGCCTGGTGCTGGGGGACCTGCAGTCCGGCCTCGCGATCGGCGCCAGCCTGGAGCTGCTGTTCATGGGCTCGATCTCCATCGGCGCCTACGTGCCGCCTGATGAGACGATCGGCGGCGTGCTCGCCTGCGCCTTCGCTATCCAGCTGGGCCAGAGCACCGAGGCAGCCATCGCGCTTGCCATGCCCATCGCCACGCTGTGCCTTGCCATCAAGAACATCCTCAACGCCGCCCTGCCGATCCTGGTTGACCGCGCTGATGTCTTCTCCGGCCAGGGCAACCTTAAGGGTGTCTATGCGATGCACTTCCTGATCGGTTTGACCGGTATCATCATGGCGTTCCTGCTGTGCTCGCTGTCGTTCTATCTGGGTGCTGACGCCATCCAGGGCATGCTCGACTTCATCCCGCCCTTTGTCCTTGCTGGCTTTGGCGTTGCCGCCAACATCCTGCCTGCCATGGGCTTCGCCATGCTCGGCCGCCTGGTGCTCACCAAGCAGCT
>NZ_QROQ01000046.1:0-6764 GCF_003475115.1 Collinsella sp. AF37-9
AACGGCCTATTTGCTCAGTGTGTTCGGCTGAGATCGGAAATCAACCCCGAATTGCGAGCATGAAAGAATCGGCACTGGATGGCAGCGCGCTAGGGCACCGACGATAGGCTTTCCAAAACTAGCGAGGCGTGTCTCCGCGCGAGTAGTCAGCGCGGTCGACGACGCGGTCGTCCAGCTGCCTCGACACAGCACCGCCGCCGTGCGCCTGGCCGGCGGCGCGAACGCGGTCGTCGCCGGCATCGGGAACGGCGCCGGCATAACGGTTGCGAATCTCCCTTGCGTAACCGCGCCGGGCAAGAAGCTCATCGCGAACCGCCGGATCTTCAAGCAGATCGTCGTCGCACTTCGGTACGATAAATTTGGGGAATGAATTGTAGGCGACGCCCTTGCTCGCCTTCGCCTGTTCGACCCACGCCGAATACGCTTTCTTGAGTCGTTGGATGTAAATCTCACAGCGTTTCTCGTACGGTAACGATCGCTCGGCTTCCAGCACGTTCTTTTCGAACGCCGCTTCAAGTTGTTTGGCTGCGAAACGTCCGTCGAGTCGAGTCAGGTTGAAAGTGCACTTCGGATTGCCGGCCTCTTTGATATCGAGATCTGTCGCATAGACTCGATTATTCTTGATGAAAATGTCTACGCCCCATGAGGCAAGTATCTTTTTGAACTGATTCATATTCTTCGGATGACCTTCATCGATTGCAATATGGATCAGCTCGCGCAGATTGTTTTTATAACTGTACTCACCCCGCTCAACGATTTTCTTTTCTGTGTCGCGCGGCTGACGATCTCGAATCTTCGAATTCTTCTTTCCCTTTTCAAGTTGAGTAAGATTCCAGTTCTTATCGAGTTCACGGACCCACGCGGCACGTTCGAATTTTCCGTGACGCCCGCCCGTCTCGCAACGCTTACCCGTCAAAAGATCCGTGCGGTTAATCGCCATATGAACCGCGTAGCGTTTTCCCGCCTTATCGCTTTCCTCATGCAACGCGACAATCACTTGTTGATGCGGATAGTGTTTCGCAAGCCATTGCTCCGCGTAGGCCATACACGCATCGGGGGTCATCTTGCCTCCGTTGCAGCTGCACTCCTCGGGCAGAAACGCGAGAACCTGATGAAGCATCGTTATGTTCTTCGCGCCGGCACGCGCGGGCCTGTCGTGATGGAACATCTTCCGCGTCATAGCCATTTCGGAAAACCAGTGCTTTCCGTTCGCGAGGTTCCAGCCGCCGCGGGCCAAAGCGTACTTTCCGTTAATGTACTTGCGCACGTTCTTCGCATAGCGCTCGGACGAAACACCTTTCTGCTTAACGACGGTCATTTTGATCACCGCCGACGAAATAGCGCTGTTCGAGTTCTTCGATAAAGAGAGTGACTTTGCGGGCGTTCTGGTAAACCTTTTCAAGCGTTCGGAAAACTGCCTTCTCGTTGTAGGCCGGAAGACCTTGCGCATTCACGAAGTACATCAGCTGGTTGAGGTTCGTCCCCTCGCGATACAGCTCGTGATAGATTTTTGCGACCTGGCTCATATCGAAATCGATCTTCTCGATTTTCCCGGCAAGCATCACGCGGCGGGCATACGCACTGACGGTCGCACCAAGTACATCCGCTCGTCTGCGGATCGCTTCGTGCTCCCCATCGGTGACCTTAACGTAAATGGCCTTCGAACGCGTTTCATGCAAATCGCCTGAAACGGGTTGCAGCTTTTTACTGCGGCCACCGTCATCATTTTTAGAAATGACTAGATCATCGAGTGATTCACTCCGATGACTCAAGGCATAGCGAATGAGTTCGGCTTTCGTCATGCCTGCCTTGTCCGCCAAAGCGGAAAACGTTTCGTATTCTTCAGAAGTGAGTGTCGCCTTAACGGTGTGTGGACGCTTGCAACTCATCATGCCCCCAGGAAAGCAGAGCGAATCGGTGAGGCCACCGATTCAAAACCAATATGAGATTGCTTTCCTTTTTTGGGAGCGACTGACGTCGCGCCGATTTTTTGAAGTGACGCCGTCACTTCCCTTAGAAATGAAGGCGAATTTCATTTCTAACTTTATCGCCGTGGAAGGCGATAATCAAGATGTGTTGGCAGATAAAGGGGGCGAGTATGGCCCCATTTATCTAGCCCAACACCAATCTTGCAATCACCGGAACGGCGATTGGGCGGAGCGTAGCGTAGACACGAAATGAGAGGCCTCGTTTCGAGCGAAAGGCTTCGCGGTGTCGTAGTGTCAGCGAAGACCGTGAGCGGAAGCGAATTTTTAACGCGAAGGATGCTGAGTGTTAGAGATTCGCTGTAGCGAGAGCGGAGCGGTAATGCGAATGCGAGGGATGCCGAGTGTTTGCATTACCGCGCAGCGGACTCCGGGCGAGGGCTGGAGCAAGTTGATGGAAGACCTTACCGATTTGCGGAAGGTTTTGCCCGAAGCATCCGGCACCGCCGGATTCTTTTGGAACGGCCTCTCGTTTGATTGCTTTCCTATCGTTTGCTCCTAGACTGGGCGTCTAAAAAAGGCGGCCGAACCGGCCGCCCACAAATAAATAAACATTTACCAAATGTAAGAGGAGAGGAACGATGTACATTACTCCCAGTGACCGGCGACGTCGACAACCCAATGTTGTCCCGTAGCCTGCTGTTCATAATGTCCTTGGTCCTCAGAGGTGGTATACGAATCATTGATTGCAGAACCGCCGTTAGGATGCTGCGCATCGCCAAAAGTAGCGTGAGCGTGAGCGTCCATTTCGGCTGCAGATCCAAATGCTGCGTGGCATGCACTGCAGATCCAACGTTCATGGCGCGTATAAACCACATTCGGCACCCAGACCTGGCTGTAATCTGTCTCCCAGTGGCCCTGCTCGGCAACCCACTTCTTCTGGCTGCCGCCGTTGGAAGAGGAATTGTTGCTGCCGGAACTCTGCGAATTGCCGGAATTCTGCTTGGACTGGGAGGAATCGCCCTTGTTGTCCGACTTCGAGGAATCGGAAGACTTGTTATCCTCCTTCTTGGAGTCATCGGACTTCTGGTCCTTGTCGTCGGATTCTTTCTTCTCCTCGGTCTTGGATCCAGAGGTTTGCGTCGCCTTTTCTTCGCTTGGCTTCTTTTTGTCTTTATTCTTTACCGCTGTGGCGGCCCTTTCCGTAGAGCCGCTTCCTTGCTTTGCAACGCTGGCACATCCAAGTTGAGGTGCCGAAAGGCACACCAGAAGCGCAACGATAATAGCCTTTGTTCTCACACCGATCTCCCTGCCCATGAAACCGGGCGTTGGACACCAGCCGATATCCAACGCCCGGCTCGCTTCTACATCTGCTCGCGGCGCTTCTTCCGATCGAGAAAGACGCCGGTCGCCACGAGGACGGTGCCGCCGATGACGAACGTCTCCCCGATGAGGCCCGCGCGGTCGCCGGTCTGGGCGAGGCTACCGGACTGGGCGGTCTCCGTGCCGGCGAGATGCTTCGGGCTGTATGCCACCTGTTGCTTTGCGGCCTCCTCTGCCTCCTGTCGTGCGATCTCATCGGAAAGCTCCTGCTCCGCCGCGATGTGGTCGGACTTCGCCTGCTCGTAGGCGGCGAGCGCCGCATCATAGCCGGGCTTGAGCCCGTCCACCACAGCCTGCTTCTCGTCCAGGATGACTTTGGCGGGCGCGACCTTGGCACGTGCCTCGACTGCTGCGGCGAAAAGCGCGTTGAGGGCGTCATCCGCGTTCGCGTCATGGCCGGAAGCGATCGCCGCGCCGGCATCGATGGAGTTCAGCCTCGCCAGCTTGGCGTCTTCCTGCGCCTTTGCCTGTTCGGCGGCAGAGACCAGGGACTCGGCGGCGATGGTGTCCGCCTTCGCGGCATCGAGCGCGGCCTTGGTGTCATTGACGGCCTTTACTGCATCCTGCTCGCGCTGCTGTGCCTCTGCGAGCTTCGCGGCAAGACCGGTGAGGATGTCGAGGTTCGACTGTGCGTCCTCGAGATCGGTCTGGGAGCCGGTGAGCTTGTCGGCGGCAACGCCGGTGTCGGCCTTTGCGGCATCGACGGCACGCTGGGCATCCGCGAGGGCGCTCGCGGTGGTATCCGCCTTTTGCTTGGCGGCTGCGATGACCGCCGCCTTCTCGGCCTGGTCGGCTACCGCCGCGTCGTGGGCGCTCTTTGCGGTATCGACCGCCTTCTTGGCGTCGGCGACGTCCTGGAAGAACTTCGCGAGGTCGGCGTTCGCATCCATGACGTCCTGCTGCTTGGATACGGTGTCCGCCTTGGCGGAGTCCAGCTTGGACTGTGCGGCCGTTACGGCCGCGTTGGCGGCATCAAAGGCGACCTGCTTCTGCTGGACGGTCGACTTTGCCGTATCGACTGCCGCGTTGGCGGCATCGAGGTCCGATTTCGCCGCATCAAGCTCGGTCTGGGCATCCATGACGCCCTGCTGCTTGGCGGCGATATCAGCCTTGGTGGCATCGACGGCACGCTGGGCATCGGCAACGCCCTGCTTCGCGGCATCGACACCTGCCTGTGCGGAATCCACCGCGACCTGCTTCTGCTGGACGGTTGCGGCGGCGCCGGCGGCTGCCTGCTTCTTGGATGCGAGATCGGCCTTGGCTACGTCGAGTGCGCTCTTGGCGTTCTTGAGGCCGTCGATGTAGGAGGTCAGCTTCTGCTCGTACTCGTCGACGGACATGGGGTTCATGTTCCAACCGGAGCCTGTCCAACCCAGGTTTGCGGTATCGAAGCTGTCGGTCTGCCAGCCGTTCATGGTTCCCTTGCTGCAGACTGCCATACCCATATAGCCGATTTCAGGGCTGATGACATGCAGGTAGTGACCGACGGTTGCGGGATATCCGGCAACCTTAAAATGCTGGTTGACATAGGATTCAATCCCGCTATGCGACTTGTAGAAATCTACGGCATCCTTACCGATTAGCCCGGTGACGCCATAGAGCTCCTTTACCGCCTGATCGAAGAAAGCCTTTTCTTGGTCCACCCACTGCGGTTTCGGATCGGTTCCATAGTTCCATGCGAGGTTTTCGCTCGTATCAAACTGCATGGAATGCCCAAACTTGATATCGGAATAGTTCGCGTTGGCAATCGCCGCCGCAATGAGCTTGTACGTGACCTGGAGCTCAGAGAGACCGACGGACTTGCGATACTCGTTGATGGACTTCATGTACGGGATTGCCGCGAGCATGTTGTCGAGACTGGTCGCGTCGAGGCTGTTTCCCACCTCGGTGTAGTCCTTGTATGTGCAGTTCTGGATGATCTCGATGGCTGAATCGGCACCCATGGCACGGAAGAAGCCGATGGCTCCCTGCTTGAGCTGCGCGTCGGCGGAATCGAGTTTCGCCTGTGCCTCGTCGACCTTCTGCTGCGCGGCGGTCACGGCGGCGTCTGCGGTATCCTTTGCGGCCTTGGCGTTCGCGAGCTCTACGTCGGCGGCTGCCTTGGCGGACTCGGCGTCCTTGACAGCCTGCTTCGCTGCATCCAGCTTGGCGACGGCGTCGACGTTCGCCTGCTTGGCCGCATCGAGGTCTGCGTTCGCGGCATCGAGTGCGGACTGGGCGGCGTTCACGCCGGATTCGGCATCGGCCGCGGCCTGCTGCTTTGCGGAGAGGGACGCCTGGGCATCATTCAGCTCGGTCTGCGCCGTTGCCGCAGCGGACTGCGCCTGCTCGAGCTCGGACCCGCACTGGGACTGTGCCGTTTGCGCGGCAGCGAGGGCTGCCTCTGCGTCCGCGACCTTCTGTTTCGCCGCATCGTACTCCGGACCGCTGGCGCCTGCCTCCGCTGCGGCGAGGTCGGCTTTCGCCTTCTCGTAGGCGGCGCTGGCGGCTGCGGCCTTCGCATCCGCCGCGTCCTTGTTCTGCTGGGCTGCAGCGAGGACAGAATCGGCGGAATCCTTTGCAGACTGGGCCGCAACCAGCTTGGACTGGGCATCGGCAAGCGTCGCGTTGGCGTTGGCGAGGTCGGCCTGTGCCCTGTCCACGGCATCCTGGGCGTCGCGCACGGCCTGCTCGGCGGCACTGATTGCCTCCGGGGTGGCGCCTACGGCATCGGCCTTGGCTTTATCGAGGGCGTCCTTGGCATCCTGGGCCGCCTTGAGGGCGGACTGGTACGCTTCGTCCTTCTCGGATGCATCCGCCTTGGCGTCTGCGAGACCCGCCTTCGCCTGCTCGAGGTCCTTGCCGGCGGCATCGGCGGCGTCCTTGCCCTCCGCGACCTGACGGGCGTACTCGTCCATTGCCGCTCGGTCGGCTGCCGTGCCGGCGCTGACTGCCGAATCGTAGGATGCCTTGGCCTGGTCGCGGGCGGAAGCCGCCTCGTTGTAGGGACCGGCGGCCTCATCGTAGGATGCCTTGGCGGCGTCCTCCTTCGCCTTCGCCTCGTCGACCGCCTTCTGCAGGTCCGCGATGGTCTGTGCGGCGGATTTCGCGCCGGTACCGGATGCCGCGCCGGCATGGGCGGCGATCGGCGACATCACGGCGGGGTGCTGCGTGGTCCCGTCACCGGTCTGGGCGAATGCCGCGAACGGTGAGATGAGGCTCGACCCGGTCATGGCGGCCATGGTCGCCGCGGTGACGGTCAGACGCGCGATCCCCTTCGGAGTGTGAATCTTTTTGCTTGGCAGTGCGGCGAAGTGATCGCCACCGGCAGCGAAATGCTTTCCCTGAGTCATTGCTATTCCATTCCCTTTCCATGCCATGTCCGACTGGGCATCAGAGCGCTTTCCAATAGAGACAATTATGCGCCTTAAGGTACCGTCAAGATTCTTTCGCAAATTGATCGAGGCGGCCTCGGCC
>NZ_QROQ01000047.1:0-6763 GCF_003475115.1 Collinsella sp. AF37-9
ACCACCCGCTCACCACGCGTCGTTACTATCACCAGATGAATTACTAAAGCAGCTTTCAGCGGTCGTTATTTTGCTCGGAAATTATTCGTTATGTTGCGTTCGTAAAACAATGCAAACAAATGTCGCAGTCTCGTTCTAGGGAGCCATGCCGTAGCTGGCCGCTTGAGGTCGTATTTGCTTGGACTCGACCATGCGGCTCGTTGGCATTTCACGGTAGCGACTTCAAGGCGAAATGGGGCATTTTTGCCAAATGCCCCTCTTGTTTGCGCCACAAGTGGCATTCGACACCTTCATATGGAGTGTTTGATATTGTAGACGGTTCAAAAATAAGATTGAACCGTCTATTTCTTTCAAAATAATACGTAATAGGTTATCTTATAACGTATAGAAGTTTCATAGAATGTTATACGGAGAACGTTATGATTAACCCGACTAGTGCTGTGCCGCTATATGTACAAGTAGCTGATGATTTGCGCCGCCGTATTGAGATGGGCGAGTTTTCCGAAAGTGGCGTGTTGCCTAGCGAAAATGGTTTTTGCGAAGAATACGAGGTTAGCCGTGCGACGATACGGAAGGCAATTCAAACTCTTGTGGATGACGACGTGCTTGATACGCGTCATGGCAAGGGCACATTTATCCGGCAGCCTAAAATCGTCTCGAGCTTGAGCACGTTTAAGGGTTTCACTTATTTTTGCCATGAAAATAATATCGAAACCTCGTCTCGTGTTCTCGCTCTTCAGGAGGTCGAGCCGCCCGTTGCCGTCCGTCGTCATTTGCGAATGGAAGAGAATGAATCTGCGGTTTACCTCAAACGCGTGAGGTCAATTAACCACATAAATGCAATGATTGAACATATTTATCTTCCAGTAAAGAACTTCGGGTTTTTACTGGGTGTCGATATGGAGAACGCATCACTTTATGAAACGATTGAGAGAGAGACGGGGCTGCGACTAGAGGATAATTGTTTCCCGTCTATTGTGCTTGAAGCAGGGCTTGCTACGGATGAGGAGAAGCGCATCCTTAATATCGCAGGAGAAGCTGCGATGTTTATATTGAGTGAGACCGTTTATATGAGCACTGGTAAGCCAGTGCACTTTACTAAGCAGGTGATGTTGGGTGATTATTTCAAATACTTCTTTTCGATTAAGGCTAATCAACTCGGCATCAATTGGCGGGGACTTGAAGCCGTTGAGTGTAGAAAGCAATAGGTTGAATAATGGTTAAAGTGGAGAGCGCTGTTCCATTGTATAAGCAGATCGTTCACGATCTTGTGAGTCGAATAGAAAGTGGCGTATATAGCGAAGGGGATAAGCTTCCTACTGAGACGGAGCTTATGGAGGAATATGGCGTTAGTCGTATTACTGTTCGATCGGCAATCAAGGAACTAGAGGATGCCGATATCGTTGAGCGCACGCGAGGGAAAGGGACTTTTGTTACCACGACACGCAATGCCTATGCAGCCGATGACCAGGAAAGCTTCACCCATTCCTGCATTCAAGAAAATAAAAAGCCTTCTACCGTAGTGCTCGAAGTAGCTTGGATTTATCCTACGCTGCGCGACGTGCGTTTTCTTCAGGTCCAGGAGGACGAGAATATTCTTCAGACTAGACGTTTGCGCTTAGTCGATGGCGTGCCAACGATGTTGGAAACCAATAGCTACACTCCTTCTCTTGCCTTTTTGGAACATGAAGATTTATCGGGTTCTCTACTTGAGGTGCTGGGAAGACGCCATATCGAACTTGGCAATAACGAGCGAACGTTGCAGGTGTGCTTTGCAAGTGCTTACGAGGCAGAACATTTGAATGTAAAGCCGGGATCTGCCCTTTTATTATTTGTAGATAAGCGTTGCAGCGCGCAGGGAGTGCCATTGTTTATTTCGCGGCAGGTGTACTGCACTGAGCGCTTAAAGTTTTATCTCTAGCGAAAGCCAAACCCCGGATCTTTCTTAACCGAATAACAAGAGATTGAAAACGCCCCGACAAAGGGGCGTTTTTTTGCCGTTTACGGGCGAATTATTACCGCTTAGGAAGCTTGATTGATCTGTCTTGACAAAGCGAAAGTTTCGAGGATACTGTAGATAACAATACAAAATATAACGTTCTATTAACAGATGATTGACTGAGATTGGGAGATAAATGAGGAAGTTGCTCTTGGCCAGCCATGGGCCACTTGCTAGAGCGATGCGTGAAACGCTCCAGCTATTTTGCGGTGAAGATCCTCGCGTTAAGGTGCTATGCGCATATGTCGATGAGGACACGATGGATGTAAACGAGTTGATAGATTTTTGGGACCGTTCTCGCGACCCAGCAGACCAGTGGATTGTCATCACTGATGTCTATGGTGGGTCAGTGAATAACGCTTTTATGGAAAGGTTGGGTGACGATTCTCTAAGGCTCATTGCCGGCATGTCGCTACCACTAGTGCTCGAAGTGTTTTCGAAATTGAGCACACTTGATGACGCCGAGCTCGCTGCATTGGTTTCAAGTGTCCGCCAAAAGGGCACATGCCTATGTTCGCTGCCAAATTCGGTAGAAGAAGACGAGGATTTTTGAGAAAGGAACAAAGATGATTAAGCTGCTGAGAGTTGACCATCGCTTGCTTCATGGTCAGGTTGCCATGACTTGGACGCAAGAGCTTGACACCAATTGCATTTTGATTGCCTGCGATGCGGTTGTGAAAGATGACGTGCGCAAGACGACGCTTAAGCTGGCACGTCCGGCAGGCGTCAAATTGGTTATCAAATCGGTCGATGATTCTATCGAGGCTCTTAGGAGCGGTGTGACCGATAAGTACCGTTTGTTCATTGTCGTTGAAAGCATCGAAGATGCTTACCGCCTGGCAAAGGGCTACAGCGAAATCGAGCATATCAACATTGGAGGAACGAAGCCGCGTGAGGGTGCAGATGTACGCCTATCTTCAACGGTTTTCGCTACCGATCGCGACGTGGAGCTTCTACATGAGCTCAGTGATGCCGGAATCGAGGTGGAGATCAGGCAGGTACCTAGAGACGAGAAGATTTTGATTTAAGCACATACAATAGAAAGGGGATCCCTCATGTTGACTCAAGCGATCCTTATCGGCCTCGTCGCAATGTGCGTGACATTTGAGTGGGCACTTGGCACTTGCCTTGCTTCTCGCCCGATTGTCACGGGCGTCCTCATCGGTCTTGTGATGGGTGATTTGCAGACGGGCATTATTGTCGGCGCCACGCTTGAAATGGTGTTCATTGGATCGGTTACCATCGGGGCGGCCGTTCCGCCTGACGTTATCACCGGTGGTATTTTGGGCACTGCCTTTGCAATTTCGACGGGTCAAGGCGCTGAAGTTGCGCTGACACTCGCTTTCCCGATTGCGTCGCTTTATCTCATCATTGATAACGCGCTTACGCTGATCGTGATGCCGTTTTTCGTCCATAAAGCGGACGACTGCGTGGCAAAGGGCGACCTCAAAGGTATGGAGCGGATGCATCTGCTTGGTGGATTCATCGTCAAATCGCTTCCTCGCTTTTTCGTGTGCTCCCTTGCTTTCTATCTCGGAACGCCGGTTATGAACGCGGTGCTTAACGCAATTCCCGAGTTTGTAAGTAACGGCCTGGTTATTGCGGGTGGATTCATCCCTGCGCTCGGCATTGCACTGCTCGCTTCAATGATTGTCAACAAGCAGACTGCTATTTTCTTCGTGCTCGGGTTTGCGCTCTGTGCCTACATGAGCATTCCAATCCTTGGTATTGCCATCATTGGGCTTTGCCTCGCAGTAATCCTCGTGGTGGTCCAGCCAAACTTCATTGCTCAGACGCCACAGCTTAGTTCGGAAGGGAGCTTCGACGATGACGACTTCTAATGACACCAGTTCCAACAAGATTACAAAGCGTGATCTAAAATCGGTATTTTTCCGTTCGCTTACGATGGAGTACTCCTGGAACTACGAGCGCCAGCAGCACATGGGATACTGCTTCTCCATGCTTCCCATCATTCGTCGCGTGTATAAGAATAAGGATGACCAGGCTGCTGCTGCTAAGCGTCACATGGAGTTCTTCAACACCACTCCTTATGTCTCAACATTAATTCTGGGCATTTCGGCAGCGATGGAAGAGGCAAACGCTAACGAAGAGGATTTTGACGAATCCTCCATCAACAGCGTAAAGGCCGCTCTTATGAGCCCGCTGGCCGGCATCGGTGACTCTCTGTTCTGGGGAACGTTGCGTGTCATCGCCACTGGCTTGGGTGTGTCGCTTGCTATGCAGGGTAACATTCTCGGCCCGCTTCTCTTCCTTGTCGTATTCAATGTTCCGCATTATCTGATTCGTTGGTTCTGCCTTAAATGGGGCTATGGATTCGGAACCAGTTTCTTGAGCAAGATCGAGAAATCTGGTCTTATGCCAAAGCTCACTATGGGGGCTGCAATTCTCGGTCTTATGGTTATCGGCGCTATGGTGCCCAACCTTGTATCGGTCAGCGTGGCTGGTTCTCTCGGTACCGGCGACAGTGCGCAGACTATCCAAAGCATCATCGACGGTATCATGCCGAGCCTGCTGCCGCTGCTTGTGACACTTGGAGTTTACGAACTCGTCCAGCACAAGGTCAAAATTGCTTGGATTCTCGTTATTCTCATGGCGGTTGGTATCGTCGGCTCCTTCTTCGGAGTGTTTGCAATCTAAATGGTTGATTTCGCCGTCTGGCCCAATTGAATTAGAAAGGTATATCTCATGGTTTCATTTGATGAACAGGCAATTCTCGATAACGGTGCTTATATCTACAATCAACGTGCCGAAATTGAACGCATTGCTGACGAAATTTGCGAAAAGGGTTTCGATTCGATTTTCTTCACCTCGTCAGGTGGCTCGCTTGCGATGATGCAGCCGTTTGACTATATGGTTTCTGTTATGTCCGATATTCCCGTCCAGTCCCAAGTTTCGGCAGATTTCCTCACGGTTGGCAATCGGCGCATCGGTAAGGGGACCTTGGCGTTCATGGCGTCCAAGTCGGGCGACACCAAAGAGACGGTCGCGGCGGCAAAGGCGGCAAAAGACGCAGGCTGCACCATTGTCTCTACGCTTGGCGTGGACGGTTCACCGCTTGGTGAACTTTCCGATTATGGAGTGATCTATAAGCAGGGTCGTCCTATGGAGCTCGTGCTGTACCTTCTGATTGGAAAGATTCTCAAGAACAGGGGCTTTTTCGATGACTACGATCGCTTCGCTGATGAGCTTGTGAATCTCCCTGCTGCTCTCGTTTCCGTCGGCAAGAACGCTGACGAGATGGCTCGCGCATATGCTCTGAAGCACAAGGACGACCCGTATCAGATCTGGATCGGTTCTGGCAATCTGTGGGGCCCCACGTATTCGTTTGCCATGTGTGTGCTCGAGGAGTCCCAATGGCTGCGCACCAAATCCGTTACATCGCCTGAGTTCTTCCATGGCACTATCGAACTTGTTGAGCCGGGCGTTTGTGTCGCGCTCGCAATGACGGAGGCGCAGACTAGGCCTCTTGATGAGCGCGTTGCACGCTTCTGTAAGCAATATGCGGATGATTTCACCGTATTCGATACACATGATTATGAGTTGCCGGGTATCAGTGATGAATTCCGCTGGATGCTTTCTCCGGTGGTGCTCAATGCCATTCTCTCGCGTGTGAGCAAGAATTTCGAGGAAATTCGTGACCATTCGCTCGACATCCGCCGTTATTACCGCAAGGTCGAGTACTAATAAAGACCGTACGTGATGGGAGGCGTTGAGGTGAAAATCGCAGCAATTGGTGACAACGTTATTGATCGCTATCTCAACAAAGGCGTTATGTATCCTGGTGGCAATGCCGTAAACGTCGCTGCCCATGCAAGCATGCTTGGCGCACAGGCTGCGTATATTGGGGAGATCGGCAACGACCTGGGAGGGCGAATAATCACCGATGCCCTTTCTTCGCTGAACGTTGACCTTTCGCAATCATCTATGCCTGAAAAAGCGACAACCAAGACTTGCGATGTAAATGTTTACGACGGTGAACGTGTCGAAGTTGGTTACGATACAGGGGCTTGCTGGGCGCACAAAACCCACATCAACGATTCTGATGTCAAGTTTCTTCAGGGATTCGATGCGGTTTTTACCAGCGTCAATGCAAAGCTGCAGGATGATGTGCACCTAGTTCAAGATCTTCCCGCTGTGGCGGTTTACGACTTTTCCGTTAAAGATAAGTATCGAACCGACGCATATTTCGATCTTGTTTGCCCTGCTACAACCCTTGGTCTGTTTTCCTGTTCCGGCGAGAGCGATCAACAGATTCAAGTTCTATTGAAGAGGGCCATAGAGCATGGTTGTCGCTACACGATTGCTACACGGGGATCTACGGGGCCTGTGTTCTTTGACGGTTCCCGATGGTACCAGGGAAATATAAGACCCGTAGATGCGCTTGACACCATGGGCGCGGGAGATTCGTATATCACTGCGTTTGTTGTGAGCTGTCTCTCGCATGGCTGGAGTAAAAAGCAACCGCTCGATGTGGGGATCATTCGGGATGCAATGGAGTTCGCTGCTAACTATTCAGCTAAAAATTGCCTTAAACCCGGCGGCTTTGGATTCGAGCATAAACTCGCCGAGATGAAAGACAGTCAGGTCCCCCTTTCCTAGAAGGGTTTTTATTTAGACCATTAAGTATTAATACGTAACAAAATGACAAGTTGTCATTGGAACGAATTTCGTTCTATTAAACGAAGGGATAATTGCTATGTTCAATTTCGATGAGCCTCGTTACGAGAAGGTTGTGAGCGATGC
>NZ_QROQ01000048.1:0-5345 GCF_003475115.1 Collinsella sp. AF37-9
AGGCGGGGCATGCCCCGCCTCTTACACCACATCTCTGCGCGCTACCACCGTCCCAGTGCCGAATCACGAATTCTCGCAGGTCGTTCTGACGTTTCTGGAACGCTTCGCTTCGGTCGCACTTAAGGCCCATAGCGAGCGCGATGGCGTTCATCGCCCGGTGCAATTGCAGCTGATGGGCAAATTGAGTCCCGGTGAGGACGATCATCCTAAAGCCCAGCGCGCTCAGCACGGCCATACGCTCCGCGTCCGACGCGCTGCGCTGTTTATCAAGATGGTCCGAGCCGTTGTATTCAATCCCCGTACCGCTCGCAGGCGCATATACGTCAATCTCGAAATACCCAGCCTTTGCGAGATATTTGAACTCGCTGGGAACATCTACCCGATGGTTGAGCTCGATCTTGGCGTATCCCAGCCCGCCTTGAGAACGTTTTGCTACGACCATGATTGCAGTGGCCGTCTCCATGGGCGACCGCGCGCCATCGTGCACGCGCTTGAGCACGGCGGCCGCGCGTATAGCCCCCTGACGAGATCGGTTCTCATTGCAATAGGCAATCAAGTCGGCAACGGTATACCTCTGCCCCATCTCGATATAATCGCCTGTCGACAGATGATTCAAATGGTATCGAGCGCAGATTTCGTAGCCATATTCCAGCTGCTCGGGCTCACTCATCCACGAGCCCGCCTGGACAAAGCACATGACCTCATCAACCACCAGAAGGCCCTCTGCCACCTCGATAAGATGGCCTGGAGGTACCGGCGCTCCAAACACGTGGCACCTAAATCCAGCCGGCGTCGAGCGCTCAAAATCGAAGTTGACGAGCGTGTCGATATGATCGAGCTCTTCTCGTGGAATACCAAGCGCAACCAGATAGTCGGTAACGATCCCAACTGCCGTTGAAGCCCTCAGCCCCTTGGCATCGAGTCCCAATTCGGACAGGCTCGCGGTCGGCTCCGCCTCGTTAGCAAGCGAGTCCTCATCGCATAGGCTGCTTGCTCGCGAGAGCGGCTCGGACGGGCGCGCCACGTTGTGGTACAGCCAGGCAGTCTTATGGGACAGGACGATCGGCAGGTCCATGAGCCCTCCAATGGAGTCGGATAACCAACCTTATTCCCCCGCTCACGGGTCCGCACACCTTCGTGCGCAAGAAAGCGAATCCACCCGATCGAGTGGCAGAAAAACCATCACAACATTCGATGCTTTTCCCGTTTTTGGCAAAAAACGTCGAATGTTGTGATGGTTTGAGGCGAGGTGAGGGGCACGGAGGGTCAAAGCATCGTGCTTGGAGCGTGACTTTTTCGCCCCGCTGCCAACACAAACCTTGACTCTACAATCGTTATAGGGTTTTCACTACACTGGTACGTAAACAAACCCAGCCAGAAAGCCCCACCTATGGAACACGACCTCACACGCGGCAATGTCCTTAAGACCATCGCGGTCTTTGCCCTGCCCTATATGCTCTCGTACTTTTTGCAGATGCTCTACGGCATGGCCGACCTGTACATGATGGGACAGTTTAGCGGCGCCCCGGCATCACCGCCGTGGGCAACGGCGCGCAGACGCTCTATATCATTACCGTGACGCTCGTGGGCCTGGCCATGGGAACGACGGTTATCGTCGGCCACGCCGTGGGCTCGCGCCGCTTCGACCGCGCCGAGACCGCCATCGGCAACACCATCACGCTCTTTATGGGTGTCTCGGTGGTGCTGGCCGCTGTCCTGCTCGCACTGTGCCCGCAGATCGTGACACTCATTGGCACGCCAGTCGAAGCGGTCGAAGGCACTGCCGCCTACCTGCGCATCTGCTTTGTCGGCATTCCCTTTATCGCCGCATACAACATCCTCTCGGCCATCTTTCGCGGCCTGGGCGATTCGCGCTCGCCCATGTACGTGATTGGCGTGGCATGCATCATCAACATCGCACTCGATTTTCTGTTTATCGGCCACATGGGACTCGGTCCCGTAGGCGCGGCACTCGGCACGGTAACCGCCCAGACGGCAAGCGTTGCCCTCGCGCTCGTGTGGCTCAAGAGCCGCCGCACGAACATTCACGTTAAGCGCAGCGACCTGCGTCCCCAGCCCGAGGCGCTCGGCAGCATTCTTAAGATCGGCGTGCCCGTGGCAGTACAGGACGGCTGCATCCAGGTGGCGTTTATGTTTATCACCGTCATCGCCAACCACCGCGGCCTGGTCGAGGCCGCCGCCGTGGGCTTGGTCGAGAAGATGATCAGCTTTTTATTCATTGTCCCGAGCTCCATGGGCGCCACCGTCAGCGCACTCACGGCGCAAAACGCCGGTGCGGGTAAGGGCGACCGCGCACGTCAGGTGCTCAAAGACGCCATGACCATCTCGGTAGTGTACGGCTGCCTGATCACGGTGCTGATGTGGCTGGTGGCGCCGGCGTTTATCGGCTTTTTTGCCAAGGACGCTGCAGTAGTCGCCGCCGGCACCGGCTATATGCGCAGCTACATTTTCGACGCGATTTTTGCCGGCATCCACATTTGCTTTAGCGGCTTTTTCGCTGCATACGGCAAGAGCTACATCGGCTTTGCGCACAACGTGCTGGCGGTGGCGCTCATTCGCGTGCCGGGCGCGTGGCTGCTGTCGAACGCCTATTCCGATACGTTGTTTCCCATGGGCATCGCTTCGCCGTGCGGATCGATTTTGTCGGCAGTCATCTGTGTTGTCGCGTTTACCGTGCTCAACCGGCGCGGGGCTTTTGACAAACTGGTGGCGTAGCGGGGCAACGCGAAATCGCCCTTATCGACGACATCATCAGCGATGATCCGGCAACCTACGTGACGCAGATCACCGTGCCCGTTGCCCCGTCAAAATAAGAACCGCCCGGAAGGCATCGTGCTTCCGGGCGGTTCTTCAATTTGGCTATCGATGCCTTACGCCTGGGGCACCTGACCAGTAGCCAAGATCTGCTCGAGTGCGTCCTCATCCAGTACGGGTACACCCAGCTGCTCGGCCTTGGTAAGCTTGGAGCCCGCTTTGGGGCCGGCGACCAGATAACTCGTCTTCTTTGACACACTGCCCGAAACCTTAGCGCCGAGCACCTTGAGCGCCGCACCCGCCTCGTCGCGCGTGCGGTTGACGAGCGTGCCGGTGAGCACGAAGGTCAGGCCCGCAAGCGGCTGTGCGTCGACAAGCTCGCCCGCCACGCCAGCGTCGGCTGCAGCCTGTGCATGCGCGGCGCCCAAGTCGACCTCGAGCGACAGGCCCGCCTGACGCAAGCGCTCCAGCACGGCGAGGTTCTCGGGCACGGCCAGGAACTGCTTGACGCTCGCCGCAATCTTGGGACCGATGCCCTCGCACTCGGCGATATCCTCTTCGCTCGCCAAGATGAGCTTGTCAATCGACAGGAATCGCTCGGCGATGACCTCGCCCACGCTTTTGCCCACGTGGCGGATGCCTAGGGCAAACAGCACGCGACCGAGTGGCTGGCTCTTGGACTTATTGAGCTCGGCGATGATTTTCTCGGCCGTCTTGAGGCCCACCGGAATGGGATCGCCCTTCTTGACGCCCTTTTTGCTGTTGGAGCTGGCGTACACGCGGCCCGTGTCCAGGCCGGCGATGTCGTCGACCGTGAGCTGGTAGAAGTCTGCGACATCGTGGATCAGCCCGGCGGCGATCATCTTGTCGACGATCTCGTCGCCCAGGCCATCGACGTCCATGCAGCCGCGGCTCACCCAGTGGAGCAAACGCTCCTTGAGCTGTGCGGGGCAGTCGATGGACACGCAGCGGTAGGCAACCTCGCCATCCTCGTGAACCACGGGGCTACCGCACACGGGGCAGACCTCGGGCATGTGCCAGTCAACCGAATCGGCCGGGCGCTTGTCGAGCACCGGGCCCACGACCTCGGGAATCACGTCGCCCGCCTTGTGCACGATGATGGTGTCGCCCTCGCGCACGTTTTTGCGACGGATCTCGTCGATGTTGTGCAGCGTGGCGCGCGCGATGGTGGAGCCGGCAACCGTCACCGGGTCGAACTCGGCGACCGGCGTGAGCACACCGGTGCGACCCACCTGGATGCGAATTTCGCGCAGGACGGTCTGCTTTTCCTCGGGTGGGAACTTAAAGGCAATGGCCCAGCGCGGTGCGCGGGCAGTAAAGCCCAGGTCGAGCTGCTGCTGGAAGCTGTCGACCTTTACGACCACGCCGTCGATGTCGTAGTCCAGGTCACCGCGATGCTCGAGGGCCTGGGCGCAGAACTCGTGGACCTCGGCCGGCGTGGCGCAACGGGCAACGTTGGGGTTGACGCTAAAGCCGGCGCTACGCAGCCAGTCCAGGAACTCGCGCTGGCTGTGGACGTGCAGCGGATCGGTATCGGCAATGGCGTAGATAAAGGTAGCCAGGTCGCGGCGCGCCGTGACCTTGGGGTCCTTTTGGCGCAGGCTGCCGGCGGCGGCGTTGCGCGGGTTGGCGAAGGGGTCGCGCCCCTCGGCATCGGCCTCGTCGTTCAGACGAACAAAGCTGCCCTTGGGCATATAGACCTCGCCGCGCACCTCAATGGTGCGCTCGCGGTCGGCGCCCATGTGGGCGAGCGCCGGCTCGGACAGGTGCACGGGCACATCCTTGATGGTTCGCACGTTGAGCGACACGTCCTCGCCCGTGGTGCCGTCGCCGCGTGTGGCCGCGCGCACGAAGGTGCCGTTTTGGTAGGTAAGGGCCACGCCCAGGCCGTCGATCTTAAGCTCGCAGGTATAGGTAACGCTGCCGGCGCCGAGCGCATCCTCGGCGCGCTGGAGCCACGCGTCGAGTTCGTCCAGGTCCATGGCATCGTCCATGGAATACATGCGCGCCATATGCGTGACCGGCGTAAACTGCTCGCTCACGTAGCCGCCCACGCGCTGGGTATAGCTGTCGGGCGTCACCAGGTCGGGGTAGGTCGCCTCGATCTCCTGCAGCTCAACGAGCATTTTGTCGAAGGCGGCGTCCGTGATTTCGGGCGCATCGAGCATGTAGTAGCGATAGGCGTGGTAATCGAGCTCGTGGCGCAGCTCGGCCGCGCGCGCTGCCGCCTGGGCATGGGCGTCGGTCGGTGCGGCGGCATCCGCACTCGCGGGCGTTTCGGTATCGATGTCCACGCCGTCACCAAACAGGCTCGATTGCTCCATAGCGGCACTCCTTCGCTCGATTTCAAACGGATACAAGAGTACCACCGGTCGCCATGGCGCCGAATAACCCTTTCGAACCGCATCGAATCGGCAGCCGCCAGACCGGAGTGGATCGCGCGATCAACTCATATCCGTGCCATTTCTAAATGATCCGTTTCCACGTCCCCAACGGATCAATAATCAGAACCACCCTTAAAAAGGGTGGTTTGCTCTTAGGGTATAACC
>NZ_QROQ01000049.1:0-497 GCF_003475115.1 Collinsella sp. AF37-9
TATCGACGAGAGAAGGAAGGGGATGAAGGGAAGGAAAGACGGCGCCGCGGCAATGGCGTAAGGCAGGAAGGAAAGGAATGGCAGGTCGCTTGCGGAGGCCGGAATGTGCGTGATGCCGGAACTGCTCAGAGCACGGCAATATGCGAGTGCCGCGTCATTGGTCTCTCGGTCTCCCACGATGGACCCGGATTGGAAGCCTTCGTCCATGAGCGCGTAGTAGCTCTCGGCAGAATCGAGAAAGGCGGCGTCGGTTTGAGCGGCAAGGGCGGCGTTCGCGTATCTTGCAAGCTCCGCGTCGACTTGCTGCTCTGGCGATAGGTCTGTGCCGCTGGCCTGGGGCGCGCGCGTATTGAATGCGTCGACAAAGCTCTACGGGCCCTGCTTCATAAAGAAGGGCCCGTAGATGGGTGAATTGAACGCAATGGGGACGGAAAAGGCTGCAGCGAGAACGAGCGTAGAGATCCATACGGCCCTGTCTCTTAGGATTAGTTTGAGAA
>NZ_QROQ01000049.1:507-5299 GCF_003475115.1 Collinsella sp. AF37-9
GAGATCCATACGGCCCTGTCTCTTAGGATTAGTTTGAGAAGAAGTCGACAGTACATTTAGAAGCACCTACGTTCCTCAAAGAATTGTTAGATTAAAAATAACAGACCGGATGAAGATACGTGCGACGGGGGCGAGGCGAATGGCTGAGCGGTATCGATATGCGGGTTCAACGGTATTATATTGACCACGTAGATTATTAACTTGCATTTCTAACAGTTAAGGAGACGGGTGCTTTCCAGCACACTCCTTCGATGATGCCTTCCGCTAGTTGCTATGCCGGTTTCAGCCAACAAAGAATGTGCCCGGGCGCTCAGGTTCACCGTTAGCGTTGGCAACATATGAGATGGGCCAGACCCTTGCCGCGCGCCGATTGCGCGAGAGGTGTCGGGCTCCATGTTTATTCCACCTGCTTGTTATCAACCAGCTTCGTTCAACGTCAGACATTCAAGATGTCAGACGTCGAACCTGCGCTAAAGACGCAGCTGGGGCTACTAGTTGCCTACAATCGCTCGCGAAGCTCACCTGTTCGTGCGTGAATGTCTGACAGCTCCGTCAGACATTGTCGGACATTTGATTGTTCGACAAATGCGCACGTGGTCGCGTTCGCAAAGATAACTGAACGGTCGATGGGTGCGTTGAGACCGGAGCAAACGGCGGATGCCAGAAAAATGGCCTCACAGAATCGCACCCATGGTTGATAAAATTGACCGCCCGGGCGCAAATACCCGGGCGGTCAATTCATCCCCTCGTTCGCGATCCTGTTGGGTTTTGGGGCTTTGACATGTTGTTGACGGATGGATCAGCCGTACAGCTTGATCTCCCGGGGTTCCATGTGGTCGTCCCCCAATAAGACGTCCCTGATGTAGCCCTGCGGCAGGAACTCGACGGGCAGCACTGGGTCGTCGACGTAGCCGGGCACTGGGAGTAGGCGTGGCCTTTGGACATAGCGTGGCCGCCTGCCGGCGGTCGGACTGCCACTTCAGCCAAAAGCTCAGGCGCGCGCATTAAAATAATGAATATATCGCTTGATGGGCTTTTGACCAAGCATGAACATCGCAGGTAAATCCGTGTACCAATTTTTGGTACACGGATTTACCTGCGGTTTGTTGAAAGCTCTGACACGCGCTGTCGACTTCATTAAAATCGATTGCCGATCAAGTCTTCCTATATATGCGAGCCCCAAGAAACTGCGCTGTGAACCTGAGTCCTCTATCGATCGGCCCGGTGCACCGGGCCGCTGTCCTCGAGCCGGCAACAGCTTGCCGGTCTCAAAACGTATGCCGTCCGGCACGACCGACAGCCGAGCCTTGTGCCCCACTCGAGCAGTGCCAGAACCCCGTGCCGGAACCCACGCAGACGATGGCAGGGGAATTCAGCCGCGGCCATCGAGGAGCCGACCTAGGGACGGCGCCCTCATTCCTCAATGGATTTCCGCCGCCCCTTATAGGTCTGGATTGATTTAATGCTTGATTTAATCCGGCTGAATAAGCCGACCATGGGCCGGTTGACATAATGTAAGGTAAAAGAGCAGATGCGGCCGTACGCCGGTGCGGGTGATGTGACAGAATGTAATACACGTATTGCATCTAACCGGGAGGTGCATCATGGCAACCGCCACCGCAGTCCTGAGAATCCCCGAGGACCTCTCGAACAGGTACGACCACCTGGCGAAGTCGACGGGCCGCACGAAAACCTTCTACATGACGGAGGCCCTCGCCGCGGAGATAGACAGGCTCGAATACGAGTACGGCCTCATGAATTATTCGGGAGGCGTTTGGTTGCGAGGCATGCCAGTGTGCGGGGCCTGATTCGTCAGGCCCCGCACAGGGGGACCGCGATGGTGGCCACCGCGCCGCCCGAGGGGCTGTTGGCGAGCGAGACGGAGCCCCCGTGGGCGCTCGCGGCCTCGGAGGCGACGTGGAGGCCGAGCCCGTAATGGCGGCCTCCGTCGCGCGAGGAGCGAGAGGAGTCGTCTGTGAAGAGGCGCTCGCAGCCGCGTTCGAGGGCGGCGGGAGAAAAGCCCGGTCCGTCATCGGCGACCTCGATGACGAGGTATCCACCAGCGACGTCGCAGGAGACCACCACGCGCGAGCGCGCGTGCTCGGCGGCGTTGGCCACGAGGTTCGCGGCGGCTCGCGCCAGGGTGGTTCGGTCGAGTGGGGCCTCGGGCGCGCCCGCGACAGCGGGGCCCGTGGCTGCGTCGAGCGTCACGCCTCGCGCCCGGGCGATCTGGGCGGCCTCGGCGAGGACCTGTTCGCAGAGCTCGGCCGGCCGCATGGGGGCCCTCTCCGCCCCGCCGGACCCGCGCGACGCCTCGATGAGCAGGCGCACGTAGCCGTCAAGCCTTTCGACACTGCCGGCTATGTCGCGCGCGGCGGCCGCGAGGTCGGCGTCTTTCTCGTCTTCCAGCTCCTCCGCCACGAAGTCGGCGTTGGCGCGCAGCACGGTGAGCGGCGTCTTGAGGTCGTGGGCGAGCGACGCCATCTGCTCGCGCTGCCCCCGCTCCGCGGCCCAGCGGGCCTCGAGCGACTCGGCGAGGGAGGCCCGCATGGCGTCCATCGCGGCGAGGACGTCGTTCACCTCACGCACGTTGGTGCTGCCGACCGCGAAGTCGAGCTCCCCCGCGCCGACGCGCCCCGCCGCCTCCGCGAGCGGCGCCATCTTGCGCGAGATCACGCGGCTCGCACGGCGCGCCACGAGCGCGAGCGCGAGCGCGCTTCCCACAGCGGCGCCGACGAGCATGAGGTTCTGCGGGTTGGGAAGCAGGCTGGCGAGATCGCGCGAGACCCACTGCGGCAGGTACTCGCTGACGAGTGCGCAGGCCCCGCCGCCCTTGAGCGGGAACGCGGCGTAGGTGAGGCCCGAGCCCCCGCCCTCGATCTCCACTGTGCCCGGATCCGCGGCGAGTGCCGCACGGGCCATTTCCGTCGCGTCCTCGAGCCGCGTGCCATCGAGGTCTGTCATCAGCACGTATCCGTCCTTATTCAGGATGAGGTAGCGGTACGCCGTCGGCACGTCCTGCTGTCCGCAGACGCCGTCGCGTGCCAGGCCCTCCGCGACCTCGCGCACATTGGCCGGCCCCCAGCTTGCCTCGTAGACGAAGCCCGCGTTGATCGCCGCGGAGAGCGCCATGAACGAGGCGAGCCACGCCGTGGCGACCGCCGCGAACGCGTAGGCGAAGTAGCGCGCGATGACGAAGGAGAGCGGCATGCCCCCGCGACCTCGCGCCCCGGTCCTTAGAGCTGCCACTTGTACCCCATCCCCCAGACGGTCGCGATCGGATCGGCACCGGCCTCGGAGAGTTTCCTCCGGGCGCGGCTGACCTGCATGGATATGGCCGCGTCGTCGGCGTCGCTCTCCCAGCCGAGCACCGCCTCGCGGATCTGCGCGCGGCTCATGACCTGCCCGGGGTGGCGGGCGAGGTACTCGCAGATGGCGTACTCGGTAGGCGTGAGCGGCACGGCCTCGCCGCCCACGGCGAGGTCGCGCGCCCCGAGGTCGATCCGCACCTCCCCGAAGGAGAGGGCGTGCGAGCGCGGCCGGCGCTCACGGCGTAGATGGGCCGCGACCTTGGCGCGCAGTTCCGCGGCCCCGAAGGGCTTGCGGACGTAGTCGTCGGCGCCCAGGCCGTAGCCGGCCACGGCATCCTCCTCGGCCACGCGCGCGGTCAGGAAGACGATGGGCCCGTCGAAGTCCGGACGGATCTGCCGCACGAGCTCGAAGCCGTCGAGCCCCGGCATCATGACGTCGCAGAGCACGAGGTCGAAGCGCGAGAGGTCCATCCCCGGGACCGCCGTCGGGTCCGCCGCCCTGACGACCTCATGGCCGTCGCGGCCGAGGACGCGCGCGAGCGCGTCGAGGATCGCCCGTTCATCATCCACTGCCAGTATCCTCGCCATGTTGACCTCCTGAAACTCTCGTCGGAATTGTACTAGCGCCGCACTCAGCGGTCCAGAGCCCCGCGCGCAGCCTCGGGCGCCTCGGCCGCGTCGCACGCGCGGTAGCGCTCGCCCGAGCCGCCGCGCGCCTCGATCTCGAGCCAGCCCTCGCCGTCCGACTCCCGCCCGAAGAAGATGAGCTGGAGCTCTCGGACATTGCCCCTGTCATCCGCCGCGTCCACCAGGTAGACGTAGTTTGCCCCCGCCCCGGTGGCGTCGGCGTAGGAGCTCAAGTGGCTGCCGGGCTCGGGCGCGGGCGCCCACATGGCGATCTCAGGGTTGGGCAGCACGCGGTCGGCGATCGAGCGCAGCGCCGACCCCCAGCCGGCGTCGAGCAGGGCATTCCCGCCCAGGACGAGCGCTGCGGAGAGGAGGACGAGCATGGCGGCGAGCGGCTTTCTACGCATCTGCCCTCCCGTCCTCGAAGCGGCAGAACCAGGCGAGAAGGACGGCGTCGGCTGCCAGGGTGAGCACGAGGCCAGCGAGCGCAGTCGTGAGGAGTGGGCCCGCCGCGCGTGCGGCGTCGATGAAGGCCTCAACCCCGAGAGACCCCAGGCGCGCGGGCCAGGCGAGCGGCACCCAGCACAGGGGCGTCGCCAGGGCACCGGAGAGCTCGCCGGTCATGAGGCCGTGCGCAAGTCCGCCCACCGAGAAGAACGCGAGGAGCACCCCCGCAGCTCCGGCGCCGATGGCGGCGTTGCGGCCGAGGCGCAGGGCCACGCCGAGCCACAGCGCGTAGAGGGGCAGGCTGCCCAGCACGATGCCCGCCCACGCGGCCGCAAACGGAGCGGGCCCGAGCGGCAGGCGCCCGGCGACGGCGAGCACGGCCCCGAACACGCCGAGCGCCACGGCCA